>JANQGL010000391.1 GCA_028277325.1 Magnetospira sp. | reverse complement strand
CAATACAGCGGGCAACTGGGCAAGCAGGACAACTGCCAGGTAGCGGTCTCGCTTTCGGTGGCGACGACGACCTTGAGCCTGCCGGTGGCGTGGCGACTGGACCGGCTTCCACCATCACGGGGCGCTCTGCATCGCGGCCTACGGATTCCTGATCGTCGAGCGGGCGGCGAGTCCCCCCTCAGGCGGAGAAACCCGAAAGAGGCTGGTCGAAGCGCCTGAGCTTCCCGAAGGCTATAAACCTCGCGGAGGCCCCGATCCGGACCGAAAGGCACGTGACCTGCTCAATCGCGACACTGCGGCGAAGAATAGCTCACGCGCTCACCAGAAAACTGCCAAGATGCCCTTGTTGCATGCAGGCCATCCCTGGGAAAATGGGATAGGGCGCATGTTTGTGACGCAGTGGGACTAGTATGGTGGATTCGAAGTTCGTATCGTTATACGGCAGGCGCTTTCGAGCTTCGGATTCGATAAGGACACCAGGTAACCTCTTGAGTCTAGTGTGGTTTCGGAGTCGAGGCTCGCCATGGGCTCTGCCCCGAATACTGTCGCGAACTTCGACTCCACCACACTAGGCCCGGGCCCCCTTGTCGGACCCGACCGGCCGCGCGACAGGCACCTCCGAAACCTCAAGGCAGTCGTCTCTCATGAAAAGATTTCTGATCACGGGCACGGTGATCCTCGGCATCGTGATCGCGGCCCTGGCGGCGACCCAGTACGGTTTCCTGTACCTGACGCTGCCGGACACGGAGGGGGCCCGGGAGGTGCCCGGCCTGCGGGCGGAAACCCGGATTCTGCGCGACGTCCGCGGCGTGCCGACGATCCTCGCCGGCAACGACGCGGATGCCTACGCCGCGCTCGGCTACGTCCACGCCCAGGACCGTCTGTGGCAGATGGACATGATGCGCCGGCTGGCCCTCGGGCGGTTGTCGGAGATTCTCGGCGAAGTGACCCTGAAGACCGACAAGAGCATGCGGTTTCATGGGTTTGGCGACCTGGCGCGGGCCCAGTTCGCGAGTCTCGACCCCGACACCCGGGAGGCCTTGCGGGCCTACGCCCTCGGCGTCAACGCCTTCCTGCGCGACGGCGGCCCGAAGGGCGCCGAATTCGCCGTGCTGGGCTACGATCCGGAGCCCTGGGAGCCCTGGCACTCCCTGCTCTGGCAACGCCTCATGGCACTGCGCCTGGGCGGCAACTGGCGGGGCGAGCTGGTGCGGCTGCGCCTCGCCGCGACGCTGCCCGCCGACCGCATCGAGGACCTGTGGGCGGCGCGTCCCGGGCCGGTGACCGCATCCGCGCCCGGCCACGCCGCCTCCGGCTCCGGCGCCTCCAACGCCTGGGTGGTGTCCGGCGCCCGCAGCGAGACCGGGGCGCCGCTTCTGGCCGGCGATCCCCACCTGGGGCTGCGGCTGCCCACCACGTTCCATCTGGCGCGCCTCCAAACCCCGCATACGACCCTGGCCGGCGCCTTCGCGCCCGGGGTCCCGTTCCTGGTCATCGGCCATAACGGTCACGTCGCCTGGACCTTCACCACCACCCATGCCGACACCTCCGACCTGTTCGTGGAATCCGACGCCAACCTCATCGAACGGCGCGAGGCGATCACGGTCGACGGGGCCGAAGACGTCGCGTTGACGGTGCGCCGGGGCCGTCACGGCGCGGTCGTCTCGGACCTGCTGCCGGACGAGGATCGCCGCGACCTGTTGCCGGACGGCCGCGTCCTGACCCTGGCGACGACGTTCCGCGATCCGAACGACACCACCCCGGCCGCGTTGCTGGCCCTCAACCGGGCGGCCGACGTGGCGGCGGCCCTGCGCGCCCTGGAGTCCTTCCAGTCGCCGGTGCAGAACGTGATGCTGGCCGACACGGCGGGCCGCATCGGGTTCGCCGTGGCCGGCCGGGTGCCGGTCCGGGCCGCCGGCCGGGACGGCTGGACGGCGACCGAGGGCGACTCCCCCGACAGCGCCTGGACGGGCTTCATTCCGCCTTCGGACCTGCCGCGCACGGTCGATCCGGAATCCGGGTATCTGGTCAACGCCAACAACGCGGTGACCGGCGACGGCTACCCCTATTTCATTTCGCGCGACTACGCGCCGCCGTTCCGGGCCGAGCGGATCGTCGAACTGCTGACCGCGCGCGACGCTCGGTCGGCGGCCGATTTCCAGCGCATCCAGATGGACCACCTGTCGCGCCTGGTGCCGGCCGTCCTGCCGGTCCTGCTGGACAATGCCGCGCGGACGGTCGATCCGGCCGCGCCGGCGCTCCTTGAGAGCCTCGCCGCCTGGGACGGCCGCATGGACCCGAACCGGCCGGAACCCTTGATCTTCTTTGCCTGGCTGCGCGAGACCGGACAGCGCCTGTGGGGCGACGAACTGGGCGACGACGCCAAGCGCCTGCGCGGGTTCCTGCCGCTGAGCGTGATCCGGATGCTGACCGAGCGACCGGTCTGGTGCGACGACGCGGCGACGCCGGACACCCTCGAAGACTGCCGGTCGGTGGTCGGCGCGGCGCTGGACGCCGCCCTGGCGGATCTGCGCCGGCGGTTCGGCGACGATCCGACGGCGTGGCGCTGGGGCGACGCCCACCGGGTGGAGCTGGGGCATCCCCTGCTCGGCCGGCTTCCGGTTCTCGGCGCCCTGTTCACCGACCATGTGGAGACCGCCGGCGGCGAGACCACGGTCAGCCGCGGCACCATGATTCCGGGCGGCGACAACGCCTTCGCCCATGTGCACGGCAGCGTCCTGCGCATCGTGTTCGACCTGGCCGACCTGGATCGTTCCGGGTTCGTGATGCCGGGCGGTCAGTCGTCGCACCTCCTGTCCGACCATTACGACGACCTGACGGCGCCGTGGGCGAACGGCGAGCTGTTCCCGATCGTCGCCGACCCGGACGGCGAGGCGCTGGTCCTGACCCCGGCCACCGCGCGATGAGCCCGCCGGACGCCCCCGACGTCGCGCAGATCCGCGACGCCGCCTGGCTGCTCGCCGACAAGGTGGTCCGCACCCCGCTGAACGAATCGGCGGTGCTGTCGGAGTTGTCGGGGGCCGGCGTGTTTCTGAAGATGGAGAACCTCCAATACACCGCCTCGTTCAAGGAACGGGGCGCGCTGGTCAAGCTGTCCACCCTGAGCGGCGAGCAACGGCGCCACGGCGTGATCGCCATGTCGGCCGGCAACCACGCGCAGGGCGTGGCCCGTCACGCCACCCTGGCCGGCATTCCGGCGACCATCGTGATGCCGCGCGACACGCCGTTCATCAAGGTCGCCCAGACCCGGACCCTGGGCGCCCGGGTCGAGCTGTTCGGCGACGGGCTCGACGAGGCCACCGCCCATGCCCGCGACCTGGCGGCGGCCGGGGGATCGACCTTCGTCCACCCCTACGACGACCCGGAGGTGATCGCCGGCCAGGGCACGGTGGCCCTGGAGATGCTCGCCGACCGCCCGGATCTCGACTGCCTGCTGGTGCCGGTCGGCGGCGGCGGCCTGATCTCCGGCATGGCCGTCGCCGCCAAGGCGCTCAGGCCGTCGATCGAGGTGATCGGCGTCGAGGCGGCGGCCTATCCCGGTTTGCGGGCGGCGCTGGACGGCGCGCCGCCGCCGGCCGGCGGCCCGACGATCGCCGAAGGGATCGCGGTGAAACAGCCGGGCGGACTGCCGCTGGCGATCGCCCGCACCCTGGTCGACGACGTGCTGACGGTCGACGAACCGGAAATCGAAAGCGCCGTTCAGGTCCTGGTCGAGCTGGAGAAGACGGTGGCCGAGGGCGCCGGGGCGGCCGCCCTCGCCGCCCTGTTCGCGCACCGCGACCGGTTCGCCGGGCGGCGCTGCGGCCTCGTGGTGTCGGGCGGCAACATCGATTCCCGGCTGCTGGCGTCGATCCTGATGCGCGGCCTGGCGCGCAGCGGCCGGCTGGCCCGCCTGCGCATCGGCATCCCCGACCGCCCCGGGCAGCTGGCCGAGGTGGCGCGGCTGATCGGCCGGTCCGGCGGCAACATCATCGAGGTGCTGCACCAGCGGCTGTTCCACGACGTGCCGGTCAAGGCGACCGAACTGGACGTGGTGGTGGAGACGCGCGGCCCCGACCACACCCGCGACCTGATCGCCGCCCTCAACGCCGGCGGCTGCCGGACCCGCGAGCTGGGCAACACCTCGGTCGACGCGGTGGCGGCGGCGACCCTGACCGCCGACGTCAGCTAAGGGTCGCGTAGCTGCCCCGGAAATAGATCAGCGGGCGCGCCGTGTCGTCGTGCCACAGATCCTCGACCCGCCCGATCACGATGCGATGGTCGCCGCCGTCGGTCACCGCCTCGACCCGGCAGCGCAGACGGGCCAGGCAGGCATCCAGGCTCGGCAGGCCGTCGTCGTCCGCATGCCAGGCGACGCCGCCGAACTTGTCGGCGCCGCGCGTCGCGAACAGGGCGGACACCTCGGCCTGGTCGTCGCGCAGCATGTGCACGTTGAACCGTCCCCGGCCGGTGTAGGCGTCGAGGTCGGACGTCATGTCGCCAAGGCAGACGAGCACCAGCGGCGGATCCAGCGACACCGACGTGAAGGCGTTGACCGTCATGCCGACCGGCCGCCCGTCGGCCGATCTGGCGGTTACCACCGTGATTCCGGTGGCGAACCGCCCCAGGGTGTTTCGGAACGACTGCGAATCCATGTGACCTCGCGTCCTCTCGCGGCGTTGGCCGGCGGGATGCCGCGCCCCGACCCCAAGGGGATGCCATGGCATTTCCGTCGGCACAACCTTAAACGCGCGCCCGGCGGGCCCGACCGCGGACTCGGAATGGACTTGAAAAACGACCGGCAACAATGAAGGATTGCGTGCCGGATCGGGCTTGTCCCCGATCGGGCCGCATTCCGGATCGAAAGAACGCCATTCCATGTTCTTCGTCATTGGCACGGTGATTGTCTCGGTCAGCGTGGTCGGCGGCTACCTGGCCGGCGGCGGGCATCTCGACGTCCTCTGGCAACCGCTCGAATTCGTCATCATCTTCGGGGCCGGCCTCGGCGGATTCGTGATCGCGAACCCGAAATCGGTGGTGGTCGAGGGTCTCAAGGCGCCGCTCACCCTGATCAAGGGCGCGCGCCACAAGAAACCGGCCTACCTCGAACTGCTCGGCGTCCTTTACGCGGTGTTCAAGCTGGCCAAGACCAAGGGCGATCTGGCCCTGGAACCGCACCTGGACAGCCCGCGGGACAGCGCCCTGTTCCAGAAGTTCCCGTCCTTTATCGCCGATCATCATTCGGTCGAATTCCTGTGCGACTACCTGCGCCTGTTGACCCTCGGCGCGTCCAACGCGCACGAGGTCGAGGCGGTGATCGACGAGGAGCTGGAGCAGCACGAACATCATTCCCACGAGGCCGCCAGCGCGGTGCAGACGGTGGCCGACGCCCTCCCGGCGCTCGGCATCGTCGCCGCCGTGCTGGGGGTGATCCATACCATGGGCTCGATCACCGAACCGCCGGAAGTGCTCGGCCACCTGATCGGCGCCGCCCTGGTCGGCACGTTCTCCGGCGTGCTCGCCTCCTACGGGTTCGTCGGCCCGATGGCGCTGGCGATGATCAAGATCGCCGACGCCGATGCCCGCTACCTGCAGTGCATCAAGACCGGTCTGGTCGCCCATATGCAGGGCTACGCGCCGCAGGTGTCGGTGGAGTTCGCGCGCAAGAGCCTGCCCGGCAATGTCCGGCCCACCTTCATCGAGCTGGAGGAATGGGTGCAGAACCTGCCCAGCGATTGACAATGGCGGAACGCGACGGCGGCAAGCAGCCGATCATCCTCAAGAAGATCAAGAAAGGCGGCCACGCCCATCACGGCGGCGCCTGGAAGGTCGCCTACGCCGATTTCGTGACCGCCATGATGGCGTTCTTTCTTCTTCTGTGGCTGCTCAACTCGGTGACCGAGGAACAGCTTCAGGGCATTTCCAACTATTTTTCGCCGGTCGTGATCTCGGGCAGCGAGAGCGGCGCCGGCGGCATGCTGGGCGGCCGGTCGCTGTCCGAGGACGGCGCCCGGATCAGCGACAAGGCGCCGGTCGTCTCCCTCGACCTGCCGGCGGTGCGCGCCGGCGGCGGCCCGACGGCCTCGGAACAGGCCGGGGAAACCACCCCCGACACGCCGCCCAACACCGAGACCGCGGACCAAGAGGACCTGGACCGGGCGTTGCGGGAACGCGAACAGCGCGCCTTCGACCGGGCCCGCGACGCCCTGCAGGCGACGATCGAGGCGGTGCCGTCGCTCCAGAAGCTGGGCAAGAGCCTGCTGATCGACGACACCACGGAAGGCCTGCGCATCCAGATCGTCGACCAGGAAGGCCTGGCGATGTTCCCGCGCGGCGACGCCGAGATGTACCTGCATACCCGGCGGTTGATGGAAGCGGTCGCCAAGGTGGTGACCCGGATGCCGCAGCGGCTCGCCATCACCGGCCACACGGACTCGACGCCCTTCGCCGGCGACGGCAACTACACCAACTGGGAACTGTCCCTGGATCGCGCCAACGCGGCACGCCGCGAACTGATGCGCCTCGGGGTTCCCGAGGACCGGATCAGCCGGGTGGTCGGCAAGGCCGACCGCGACCCCTTGATGGCCGGCGACCCGGCCAACCTCCGCAACCGACGCCTCAGCATCGTGCTTCTGCGCGGCACCGGACAACCCGGCGAGTCCGGCGTCGCCGTTCCCCTGGAGTCCCGACCATGACCGAACCCCTGCCCACCTCGCGCCGCCGCGACGCCGCATGGCAAGGCGATCCGCCGGATCCGCTGGACTCCCCCGACTACTACAGCGGGATCGTCGTCAAACGGATCGCCGCCTTCCTGATCGACGCGTTCCTGATTGCCCTGCTGATGCTCGGCTGGTCGGCGCTCACCGTCGTGCTGGCCATCGGCAGCCTCGGGCTTCTGTCGCCGCTGATCGCCGTTTACGTTCTCGTCCCTTTGCTTTACGACACGCTCCTGGTGGGCGGCCCGCGGTCGGCCACGCCGGGCATGCGGGTCATGCACATCGAGGTTCGGCGGTGGGACGGCGCGCGTCCGGACCTGTTGCAGTCGGCCCTGCAGTCGCTGATGTTCTACGGCACCGTGGGCATGACCAGCACCCTGATCCTGCTGGTCGCCCTGTTCAACCCGCGGCGGCGCTGCCTGCACGACTATCTGGCCGGAACGGTCACCGTGAACCGGATCGATTTCGCCCGGGTCGCGTTCCGGGCGCCGGGTTGAAACGCCCGCAAGGGACGCCATGTCAGGACCCAGGACCACTTCCGAGCGGACGCGCGGCCGACGGCGCCTCGGCGCGGCGGCCGGCGGGCAGCACGCGGAGGCGGCAAGACACGGCATAAGCCGGCGGCATGCATGATAATTCCATCAACCGGCAAACTGCGTTAGGCTTTCGGCCATGAAACAGAGCTTCGTCAATCGGCCCGAATTCTTCTTCACCACCGCGCCCCTGCCCTGCCCGTATCTGCCGGGACGGATGGAGCGCCGGCTGGTGACCGAGTTGATCGGCGCCCGCGCCTCGGAAATGCACGACGCGCTGTCGCGGGCCGGATTCCGGCGCAGCCACAACATCGCCTACGCACCGATCTGTCCCTCGTGCTCGGCCTGCGTGCCGGTGCGCATCGATGCCTTCGGATTCCGCCCGTCGCGCACCCAGCGCCGCATCGCGCGGGCCAATCGCGACCTGGTCGTGTCGCGGATGCCGGCCCAGGCGAGCCTGGAGCAGTACAGCCTGTTCGAGGCCTATCAGGCGGCGCGCCACGGCGACGGCGACATGGCCACCATGACGTTCCGCGACTATCGGTTGATGATCGAGGACAGCCCGATCGAGACCTTCGTGCTCGAATTCCGCGACGCCGCCGACTCGAAGCTGGTCGCCGCCTGCCTCACCGACCAGATGTCGGACGGCTATTCGGCGGTCTACAGCTTCTTCGCGCCGCATCTGGACCGCCGCAGCCTCGGCATCCACATGGTGCTGTGGATGGCCGAGCAGGCGCGTCGGGACGGCCTGCCCTACGTCTACCTCGGGTACTGGATCCGCGAAACCCGCAAGATGTCCTACAAGCGGCACTTCCGCCCCCTGGAGGCCCTGACCGCGACCGGCTGGCAGCCGATCGACGCCACCGAGTTCGTGTAGACCGCCGCCCGATTGTCCCCGGTCCGGGACGTCGCCTATTGCACCTATCCCATAAGGGGTATAAGGTTTTATTCCGTTGTGTTATCGGCTTTTCGCGTCGACGACGGCGGAAGGTCCGAATGCGACGTGGCTGACGTTGCCCGAAAAATTCCGTGGGAGGAACCTTTTGCCATGAAACGCCGTGACTTCATCACCGGTGCCGCGACCGGACTGGTCGTCGGGGCCGGCGCCCTCGCGCTTTCGGCCTGTGACGAGCAGCAGGCGAAACAGGACTGCCCCGCCACGCCCGCCGCGCCCGCGGTTCAGAAGAAGAAGCGCGAACTGAAGATGGTCACCACCTGGCCGAAGAATTTCCCCGGCCTGGGCACCGGCGCGCAACGTCTGGCCGACCGCATCACCGCGATGACCGACGGCGAGCTGACCGTCAAGCTGTTCGCGGCCGGCGAGCTGGTGCAGGCCTTCGATTCGTTCGACGCGGTGTCGGGCGGCCAGGCCGAGATGTACCATGGCGCCGAGTACTACTGGCAGGGCAAGTCGAAGGCGTTCAACTTCTTCGCCGCGGTGCCGTTCGGCCTGCTGGCGCACGAACTGGACGCCTGGGTGCATCAGGCCGGCGGCCAGGACCTGTGGGACGAACTGGCCGCGCCGTTCAACATCAAACCGTTCATCGCCGGCAACACCGGGGTTCAGATGGGCGGCTGGTTCAACAAGGAAATCAACACCGTCGAGGACTACAAGGGGCTCAAGATCCGGATGCCCGGCCTCGGCGGCGAGGTCCTGCGGCGGATCGGCGCGGCGGCCGTGTCGCTGCCCGGCGGCGAGATCTTCCCGTCCCTGCAGTCCGGCGCCATCGACGCCACCGAATGGGTCGGCCCCTGGAACGACCTCGCGTTCGGATTCTACAAGGTGGCGAAATACTACTACAGCCCCGGCTTCCACGAGCCCGGCACGGCGCTGTCGTCGGGCGTCAACCTGGAGGTCTGGAACAGCCTGTCCGACAGCCACAAGGCCATCGTCCGGGGCGCCATGCAGGCCGAGGCGGCCAACATGTACGCCGAGTTCACGGCCCGCAACGGCGACGCCCTCAAGACCCTGATCGACCAGCACGGCGTGGTCCTGAAATCGTTCTCCGACGAGGTCATGCTGGAGATCCGCAAGGCGGCCGAGGAGGTCCTGGCCGAGGTCGCGGCGGCCGACGAGATGACCGGCCGCGTCTACCGGAGCTTCGTCGACGTCCGCCGGAAGGCGACCAACTGGTACGGGATCGGCGACGGACCCTACGCCCGCGTGCGCGCCCTCTGAAGTCCCTAACCCGGCCGGGATCGGCCGCCGCCACCGGGGTGGCGACCCGCCCGGTCTCATGGTGTTGCCCGCCCGTGACCGCGCTGACCGCCCTGGCCGACCGGATCGACCGCCTGAACCTGACCGTCGGGCGGGTCTTCGCCTGGCTCGCCCTGGTCATGGTGCTGGTCCAGTTCCTGGTCGTGCTGCTGCGCTACGTCTTCGGACTCGGCTTCATCTGGATGCAGGAGTCCATCATCTACATGCACGCCTTCATGTTCATGCTCGGCGCCGGGTTCACCCTGCTGGCCGACGGACACGTGCGGGTCGACGTGTTCTATCGCGACGCCCCGAGGCGCTTCAAGGCCTGGGCCAACCTCCTGGGCGCGCTGTTCCTGCTGATTCCGGTGTGCGCCCTGATCGTGTGGTCCTCCTGGACCTACGTCATCGATTCCTGGATCGCCCGGGAGGGATCGAAGGAGACCAGCGGGATCCAGGCCGTGTTCCTGCTGAAGACGGCGATCCCCCTGTTCGGAGGGCTGATGATCCTGCAGGGCCTGTCGCTCGCCATCCGGTCGCTCGAAACGCTCGCCGAAGGCGCCGAGCCCGATCGATAACCGCCAATGGATCGACCGAGACATTTGAATCCCGCGGCGCGGTCCCAAGGAGGCCAAAAACCCCATTCAAATGTCTCGATACGTTGATCCATCAACGATACAGACGGGGATTCGAAGCGTCAGATCCGAATCCCCAGGAAAAAAGGGCCCTTCGCGATGTCCGGCGAACTTCTCGCCCTGTTCATGTTCCTGGCCACCTTCGGGTTGCTGCTGGCCGGCTTCCCGGTCGCCTTCACCCTGTCCGGCACCGCCCTGCTGTTCGCCGGACTGGGCATCCTGACCGGCACCCTGGACCCCGCGTTCCTGTCGTTCATGCCGCAGCGGATTTTCGGCAGCATGACCAACGAGGTGCTGATCGCGGTGCCGCTGTTCGTGTTCATGGGGGTGATGCTGGAGCGCTCCAAGGTGGCCGAGGATCTGCTCGATTCC
>JANQGL010000271.1 GCA_028277325.1 Magnetospira sp. | reverse complement strand
CTGCAGCACGTCGGGGCGGTTGATGCCGGCCGCCATCACCCGGATCAGCACCTCCCCGTGGCCGGGACTCGGCACCGGCCGGGTGGCCACGCGCAACGCCTCCGGCCCCCCCGGCGCGGCGATCTCGACGCAGGTCATGGTGTCCGGCAACGGTTCGTTCATGGCGGCCCTCGCTCGGCTGGCTGTCAGATGCGAACACCATTAGACTGACCGCCGGTTGAAAGAGTCTTAAGGAACCGATCATGAACCCCGACGATCTCGATCCGCCGAAGCCGCAGCCGCTGCCCGTCGCGCCCAACCTGGACGAGATGTCCGTCGAGGCGCTGAACGCCTATCTCGACGACCTGGAGGCCGAAAAGGACCGGGTGCGCCAAGCCATCGCCGCCAAGACGGCGGCCCGCGCGGACGCCGATTCGGTGTTCAGGTTCTGAGACGCCGACACGCGGCATTTACCGGATGTTAATCAGGCGGCGATATCCTGACCCTGATTGGAGTTCCCCCGATCAGGCACATCTCCTCCCTGACGTGTCACATGCCGCCCCGCAGACGTCCACCCGCGGGGCGGTTTTTTTGGTGGTCCCGGTCGCGGCCGGGCCCGGTGCGCCAGGGCGCGGCGTCAGGCGTCCTTCCTCTCGTCCGCCGAGCAGGTATTGAGGCCGAGCAGGGCATAGGGCGGACACCAGCCGAGAAGACCGGTGCCCAGCGGCACCAAGCCGATCAGGCCGACGTAGTTGGCCGGCGGGTCAAGCAGGAAAAACAGGGCCAGTACGACGATGCCGACGACGATGCGAATCGCCCGGTCGATGCGTCCGACGTTGCGTGTCATGGGTTCCTCCCCCCAAAACGGTTACAAAATAACATAACATGAAATGGGGCGCCGGTGTCCGGCCGTCAAGGGGTCGGAGGTCGATGGACGCCGCCGGGCCGTCATCACGCCTCGGTCTTGGTGTCCCCGTCCCCGGTGCCGCAGGTGTTGATGCCGAGCAGGGCGTAGGGTCCGCACCACCGGGTGACCGCCGTCACCAGGAGGATCGGTCCGACGAATCCGACGGTGTCCCAAGGCGTTTCGAGGATGAAGAACAAGGCCGACAGGACGACACCCAGGATCGTCCGGACGATCCGGTCGGTGGGCCCCACGTTGTATGTCATGACGGTCTCCTTGGATCGATGATGCCCGGTCGGACGGCGGTTCGTCCGCCGGTCATCACATGCCCGTAATCCGCCGGCCCGGTCAAGAGGACGACCCCGGGCGGGGCGCCCGGCCGGGCGCCCCGTGACGCGAGATCACGCGGGGATCAGGCCGCGTCGCGGTCCTGTTCGAGGGCCGGCGCCGCGGAGGCCGTGCATTCGATGGCGATCCGGCGCGGTTTCATGGCGTCCGGCACCTCGCGCACCAGATCGATGTGCAGCAGGCCGTCGGCGAGCCGCGCCCCGACCACCTTGATGTGGTCGGCGAGCTGGAAGCGGCGCTCGAACGCGCGGGTGGCGATCCCGCGGTGCAGGAAGGTGCGCTCCGCCGCGTTGTCGCGGTCGTTGCGCCCGGACACCGCAAGGGTGCCGTTCTCCGCCGTCACGTCGAGATCGGACCCGGAGAACCCGGCCACCGCCATGGTGATCCGGTAATCGTCCTCGCCGAGTTTCTCGATGTTGTAGGGCGGATAGGAGGAGCCGGCCTCGTCGAGCCGGGTCGCGGCGTCGAACAACTGCTGCATGCGGTCGTAGCCGACCGAGGACCGGAACAGGGGCGAGAAATCAAACGTACGCATGGCCATATTCTCCTTTCGAGCAACATGGTTGGTGTGATGGACCGCCCGGGGCGCGTCCGTGCACTTCCTGGGACCCCGAAACCCCGTAACGGGCATTCCGGTCCCATAACCTGATCTGTCGCGCCGGGGCGTTCGCGCAAGGGGGGGAGCGACGGATTTTTCGACCGCGACCCCGTCGCCACGACGCGGCCCCCCGCCGCCGCGACGCGCGTCCCGATCGCCGGCGCGTCCCGGCGATTTCAAACGATCGGTTGGAAACACGCCGTTCACGACCCCCGGTGCGTCGGACGCCCGTCAGCGAGCCTCCTGCGGGTCCGGCAGGACCGGTTTCGGCGGCAAGCGGGCGACATCGAGCCAGAACGATTCCAGCGACCTCATCACGTCGAGGAACTCGTCGATCGACACCGGCTTGGTGACATAGCAATTCGCGTTCAGCGAGTAGCTGGTGACGATATCCGCTTCCGAGGTGGACGTGGTGAGGACGATCACCGGAATCCGCTTGAGGACCGGATCACCCTTCAGTTCGGCGAGAATTTCCCGTCCGTCCATGCGCGGCATGTTCAAGTCGAGAAAAATCAGGTCCGGCAGCCCGAAATTCCGATCGTGCAGCCGCTCCATCGCCTCGACCCCGTCGCGGGCGTGAACGATCTGGTGCCGGAATCCGCCTTCGCGCAGAACCTCTTCCACGAGTCGGGCATCTCCGAGATTGTCCTCGACGAGCAGAATCTGCACCGGGGAAGTGTTGGCGTAATCAACCATGGCAACGGTCTTTTCCGTGCTCCTTTATCGTTTGACGCGGGTTGCCCGTTCCGTCGACCCTGCATCGACTTCGGGCGCCGCCGGGATCCGGAACCCAAAAAACAACCTAATAAATGATATCGACTCCCGTGCCCGACAATGCAGAGGAATTATAGCTTTGAACCGCGCATATCCAAAAGGATGATTTTTGTCCGCCGCGCGGCCGATCGGCGTTGGACATTCGCCGGCCGTCGCCCTAAATCGGGAGGAACCCGACGCCAGCCCGAGAGAGCCCCGTGACGACCCCCGGAACCGACCTGGACATGATCATCGTGGGCGCCGGCATCGCCGGTGCCTCCTGTGCCTACCACCTGGCGGCGTCGCGGCGGGTACTGGTTCTGGAACGCGAATCGCAGCCCGGCTACCACACCGCCGGGCGGTCGGCGGCGTTCTTCGCCGAGAGCTACGGCAACCGGACGATTCGCGCCCTGTGCGCCGGGTCGCGCGATTTCTTCGCACGGCCGCCGCACGGGTACTCCGACCGTCCCCTGTGGCGTGCGCGACCGATCGTGCATGGCGGGCGGTCCGACCAGGCGGCGGCGGTGGATCGTCTCTACGCGACGACCCGCGACCTGGCGGCCGATCTCGCCCTGGTCGACGGGGCGGAAGCGGCGCGCCTGTTCCCGCCGCTACGGCCCGGCTACGCGTCCCGCGCGGTGGTCGATGGCGGGGCCATGGAGCTCGACGTGCACGCCATCCACCAGGGGTACCTGCGCGGCTTTCGGCGACGCGGCGGGCGCCTGCAATGCGATGCCGAGGTGACCGGCCTGGAGCGCGGCCCGTCGGGATGGACGGTCGCCACCCGGGCCGGCGCGTTCCGCGCCCCGGTGGTGATCAACGCGGCCGGCGCCTGGGGCGACGTGATCGCGGGCATGGCCGGGGCGGTGCCGGCCGGCCTGATGCCGTTGCGGCGGACCATCATCGT
>JANQGL010000269.1 GCA_028277325.1 Magnetospira sp. | reverse complement strand
CATCGACGGCAAAACGGCACGGCGCAGCCACGCCCGGTCCAAGGGCAAGGCGGCGATCCGCATGGTTCCGGCCTTCGCGGCCCGGCAGCGCCTGGTGCTCGGCCATATCGACCGCATGGCGCGCGACATCGCGCTCATGGAAATCCTCGGGCCGAACCCCGATGCAGGGTTCCGCCGCGCCGCCGACGCCGGATCGCCGGCGGGGTCACGCGTCCTCCGCCGGCAGCCGGACCCGGAACCGGGCGCCCAAGACGTCGCCGTCGCGGTCCAGCCGGTTGCCGGCCTCGATGCGGCCGCCGAGGGCCTCGACGATCTGCCGCGAGATGCTGAGGCCGAGCCCCGAATGGGTGCCGAACTTCTCCCCTTCCGGCCGCTCGCTGTAGAAGCGGGCGAAGATCGCCTCCTCCTTGCCCGGCGGCAGGCCCGGTCCGTCGTCGTCCACCGTCACCTCGACCCGCTCGCCGTCGCGCCGCACCGCGAGGCGCAGGGTGCCGCCCGGCGGGCTGAACGAGACCGCGTTGATGATCAGGTTGCGGAACACCTGGACCAGCCGGTCCTCGATGCCCGAGACGCGCAGCCGCGCCGTCTCGTCGGGCAGGTCGAGCAGGATGTCCGGGCCGCCGGTCTCCTCGCCGGTGGTCCGGTAGACGTCGGCCAGGGTGGCGACCAGGCGGCCCAGGTCGACCGGCTCCTGCTCGGCGCGCGACAGTTCGGCGTCCAGGCGCGAGGCGTCGGAGATGTCGGTGATTAGGCGGTTCAGTCGCTGCACGTCGTCGAGGATGATCGACATCAGGCGCTTCTGCTGCTCCGGGTCGTCGATCCGCGCCGCCGTCTCCACGGCGCTGCGCAGCGATCCCAGGGGGTTCTTGATCTCGTGGCTGACGTCGGCCGCGAACCGCTCGATGGCGTCCATCCGGGTCCACAGGGCCTGCGTCATGTCGCGCAGGGCGTAGGACAGGTCGCCGATCTCGTCGTTGCGTCGCGACAGGTCGGGGATGCTGAGGCTGCGCCCGACGCTGGAGCGCACCCGTTCGGCGGCCCTCGAAAGCACCACCAGCGGCCGGGCGATGCTGGCCGCCAGGTAGAGGGACAGCATCACCGATATGGTCAGGGCGAGCCCCGAGACCATCAGGATATCGACCCTCACGTCGAGCAGCGCCGCGTCGACGCGCCGCGAATCGGCGGTCACCATGAGGGCGCCCATGACCTTCTTGTAGCGCTTCACCGGCACCGCCACCGACAGCATGGTCGCCGCGTCGCCGTTCGACGACGCGCGCTCGGCCAGCGCGATTTCGCCCTTCAGCGCGATCACCGCCTCCGGATAGTCGGACGCCTTCTGGTCCAGGCGCTCCTCGTAGGGTTCCAGGTCCTTGCGTCCGGGCAGCCAGCGCAAGACGCGGTCGATCAGCCCGCGCGCCTCCTCGGGCAGGTCGTCGGCGTCCGGCGGCGGCGGCAGGCGCTCGATCTCGATCGTCCCGTAGCCGCCCAGCAGGCGCCGCGAATCGGCCATCAGCGTGCCGTCGGGGGCGAACAGGCGGGCCCGCGCGCTGGTGTTGCGCACGATGCCGCGCACCATCTGGCGGGCCATCGGGGGATAGATCTCGTGGGCGTCGGGGCCGGTCTGGATGCTCGCCCCTTCGGCCAGGGCGGCGGCGAAGATCTTGGCGTGGGTGCGCAGCACGGTCAGTTCGGCGCCGATCAGGATGCGCCGGTATTCCCCCAGATAGAGCAGTCCGGCCACCAGCACCGCCAGGGCCAGCGCGTTGACCGCCAGGATGCGCCAGGTGATCGGCGAGTAGCGGCGCCGCCGGACCGGCGGCCGGTCGCTTCCGGTCATCGCTCAGTCCCGGTAGCGGTAGCCGATCCCGTACAGGGTCTCGATGCTGTCGAAGGTGTCGTCGGCGGCCCGGAACTTCTTGCGCAGGCGCTTGATGTGGCTGTCGATGGTGCGGTCGTCCACGTAGATGTTCTCGCCGTAGGCGGCGTCGATGAGCTGGTCGCGGCTTTTCACGTGGCCCGGCCGCTGGGCCAGCGCCTGGACGATCAGGAACTCGGTGACCGTCAGGTTGAGGGGCTCTCCCTTCCAGGTGCAGAGGTGGCGCGCCGGGTCCAGGATCAGGTCGCCGCGGGTCAGCTTGGCGGCCGTTTCCGGCGCGTCCTCGGCCGGCGCCGGGGCGGACTCCAGTTCGCGCCGCCGCAGCACCGCCTGGATGCGGGCGATCAGCAGGCGCTGCGAGAACGGCTTCTTGATGTAGTCGTCGGCCCCCAGGCGGAGGCCGAGCAGTTCGTCCACCTCCTCGTCCTTGGAGGTGAGGAAGATCACCGGCAGGTCGCGCTCCTTGCGCAGCCGGGTCAGCAGCTCCATGCCGTCCATGCGCGGCATCTTGATGTCGAGCACCGCCAGGTCGACCGGCCGGTTCATCAGGCCGGTGAAGGCCTCGGCGCCGTCCTTGTAGGTGGTCACGTCGAATCCCTCGGCCTCCAGGGCCATGGCCACGGAGGTCAGGATGTTCTGGTCGTCGTCGACGAGGGCGATGGAGTGGGTCACCGGGGCGCTCCGTGGTCGTTGCGTGGCATCGGCACCGCCTTTCGCCCCTGTCTATGGACGGATTTTGGCGGTTTTGTGCCCGTCATGGCCGGCCCGGGGCGGCCGGGGCGCCGCCCCGGCGCGCGCGACCCGTTGCCGCGTCTTCGGCGGTCGGGCGGCGGACCGGGCATGCGACGGGCGGTTTGGCGGGATCGCTCATGGCGAGCCTCGTTGTACCGCGAAACAGGGAACCGGTCACCTCCCTTGACCGGGCCGGGCATTCGGGGCATTGCAGGAGCGCCAACGGAGGGAGAATCCGCATGACCGACCTTGCCGCCCTGTTGTTCGACGTCGACGGCACCCTGGCCGAGACCGAGGAATTGCACCGCACGGCATTCAACGAGACCTTCGCCGAATTCGGCCTCGACTGGCGCTGGGACGCCAAGCTTTACAAGGCGCTGCTGAAGGTCGGGGGCGGGCGCGAGCGGATCCGCCATTTCGCGGTCGACCACCTGGGCGGGCGCCCGGACGACGCGCGGATCGCCGACATGCACCGGGCCAAGACGGCGCGCTACCAGCAGGGCATCGCCGAGGGACGGCTGCCGCTGCGTCCCGGCATCGCCGCGCTGCTGCGGACGGCGCGGACGGACGGCCTGCGCCTGGCGGTGGTCACCACCACCTCGCGCAGCAACGTCACCGAACTCCTGACCGCCAACCTCGGTCCGGAGGGGCCGGCCCTGTTCGAGGTGCTGGCGACCGGCGAGGACGCGCCGGACAAGAAGCCCGACCCGACCGTTTACCGGGTCGCCCTGGACCGTCTCGGTCTGCCGGCCGCCGCCTGCCTGGCGATCGAGGACTCCGGGATCGGGCTGGCCGCCGCCGGCGCGGCCGGGGTGCCGGCGGTGATCACCCGCAACCGATGGACCGAGGGCGACGACTTCTCGGCCGCCCTGGCCGAATTCGACGACCTGTCGGGGGTGACGCTGGACGACCTTCGGGCGCTGCACCGAGCGGCGGGTCACACCACCGGGAGCAAGATCGAATAGAAGCCGCTCGGCCGCTGCACCAGAAGCAGCAGGTAGCCACGGCCGTCGGCCTTCGCCGCCTGCAGCTTGTCCATCACCTGCCGCGGCAGCCAGACGTCGTCCTGGTTCACCTGCACGATCACGTCGCCGGGACGCAGCGACATCCGCTCGCCCAGGACCTCCTGGTTGACGATCGTCACCAGGACGCCGGTGGTGCCCCAGCGCAGGGCGAAACGGTCCCGGAACTTCTCCTTCACGTCGCCGGTCAGGGTGGTCAGGGTCAGGCCGTGGCCGGGCAGACTGGCGAAGGCCCGTTCCTGTACGTACCAGGACTCCTTCCAGGCGGTGGTGGCGACGGTCACGCCGACGGTTCCGCCGGCCCGCCGCAGGGTCAGGCGCAACCTGTCGCCGGGCGCCGTCTCCTGGACCGCGCGGATCAGGCCGGCATACCGGACCCGGTTGCCGTTCACCGCGACGATCAGATCGCCGCGTCGCACGCCGGCCGCCGCCGCCGGGCCGTCCGGCGCCACGTCGAGCACCAGCACCCCGGCGTCGGCGTCGATCGCCAGTGCCTCCGCCATCCGGTCGTCCATCGTGCCCTGGACCTGCAGGCCGATAAACCCGTATCCCGGTCCGGCAGCAGCACCGTGCGGCGTCAGGACGACGAGGCACAGCATGCACAGCGACAGAAGGGGCGAACGACGCGTGATCGGCATGGGTCGGCTCCTCGATTCTGCTCCCCGGCATGGTAGACCGGGCGCCCGGCCGGAACAACCGGGGCCGGCCTACAGGCGCGCCGCCTCGGCCAGGGCGGCCGCCGTCCGGCGCGCCGTCTCCGGCCAGGCGAAACGGCGCGCGCGGCGGTGGGCGCGTGCCGACAGGTCGGCCCGCGCCTCGGCGGCGTCCCACAGGACGCCGAGGACCCGCGCCATGCCGTCCGGGTCGCGCGGATCGAACCAGGCCACCGCGTCGCCGGCCACCTCGGGCATCGCCGTGGTTTCGGCGCAGGCGATCGGGGCCGCCGAGGCCATCGCCTCGACCAGCGGGTTGCCGAAGGTTTCGGCCAGCGACGGGAACACGAACAGCCGGCAGCGCCGGTACAGGTCCGCCAGGTCGTCCGGGGGGACCGGGCCGAGGAAGGTCACCCGGTCGGCCAGCC
>JANQGL010000128.1 GCA_028277325.1 Magnetospira sp. | reverse complement strand
CGCCGAGCACATCCGTGCCCGTGACCGGCTTGAGGAAGGCCACGGACAGGGATCGCGGCTGCTGCTCACCGGTCTCCGCAAGCAGGTAAGAGGTGTAGGCGCGCGAGCCGAAGGAGGCGCGCTTGCCCGACGGTCCGATCTTGGCCGCTGCCTCGACCAGGGCCGCGATCGCCGCCTCGGCCAGGCCGGTCTCACCCGAGAGGTTGTCCACCAGCAGATCCCGGTTGACGCACAGATACAGATAGAAGACTCCGGCGCCGAAGCCGGTATCGCCCATGAAGCCAGCGCCGGCGCCTTCCTCGTCGGCCTCGTCGCGGTCCTTGAGGTCGTCGACGGCGGTGAAGAAGTCGTCCTCGACCATGGCCTTGTGCACCGTCACCGCATGCGCGACCTCGGCCGCGGCCTCGACGTTGAAGTCCGCCTGGGCCGCGAGCATGCGCCCGAACAGCGCGATATCGGCGCCGCGATGGGACTTGATCAGCAGGGACTTGACCTCGTCCTCGGCCGGCGCCTTCCCGGTCTCCGCCACCTTGGCGACAAGGACGTCGATGGCCTCGGTCTCTGCGGGGCCGATGAAGCAAAGCTGCTCGGCCTGGAAGGGATCGCCCTTCTTGCGGTTCTCCTGGATCTTGCCGAAGCGGCCGCCGATCAGGCGCGCGGTCTCCTCGGCCACTTTCTCCGTGACGCCGCGTTCGGTGAGCCGTTCATGGACCTCCGTTCCCATGCGCCGGGTACGCAGGCTGAGCGCCCTTTCCAGGCGCTTGGCGAAGATGTCGGAGGTGCGCCAAGCCCGCTTCAGGGACTGCGACGAAACCCGCAGCCGCATCGCCCCGCCCATCAGGGCCGTCTTCGGCCGGCCGGTGTCGTCGCGGTTGAGGTTGGCGGGCGGATAGCTGGTCAACAGGTGGAGCTGGTGAAACGTGGTCATGGTTCGGACGTCTCCCTGTCTGATTCCGTGTTCGCGGACCTATCGTCCGTGGCGGGGGCGCCGTAATAATCGAGCAAAAGCTTGCGCGCGACTTCGTCACGACGGTCCGGCGCCTTGGCCGCGCTGGCAAAGGCGTAGACCGTGACACCCAGCGCGCCGACATTGGCGGTGCGATCCAGGAGGGCGACGGCGCGGCGGAACTGGCGCACCACGTCCTCCAGCTCCTCGGCCTGGATCAGCCGGCGCAGGCGAAGCTCCCGCATCACCCGGAAGTCGGAGCCGGCGCGGCGCGCGCCCAGCGCCTTGCCCAATGCCGTTTTTGGCGCGTCGTCGCGCACATGGACGAGAACGCGGGCGGCGGCGGCCAGCGCGTCGAGATCTGCCGGGCCGATCCGCTCCTTCAGGTCGTGGAACATCGGCACGAAAAGGCAGAGATTGGTGGTCGATGCCCGCCTCAACTCGGCGCGGTCGCCGCGCATATGGTCATCCTTGACGACCTTGCGCCACCATTGGCGGAAGTGGCCTTGCCGGCCGGGAGGAGAGGGGGTATGCGGGGATGGGTCGGCCATGGCTCAGGCTCCGATGGTGGCCTCTGGAGGTGGGGGCGCCGCCGCCTCGGCCTTGTTATCGAGATCGTCGGGACGAAGCTGCAAGGCGTCCAGCACCCGCGAGCTCCGAAGGTCCCATTTCAGATGCTGAAGGGCCTTGGCCACCCGTTCGAAGTTGTGGTCCTCGACCGGGTTCTGGATGACGAGGCGGTCGAACACGCCAATGGCCGCATCATCGAGCGTTTTATGCCAGCGGATACGAAGACGTTTCTCGGCGTCCATGCGGGCTTGGCTGTCTTGCGCGTGTCGTTCCGCGATCTCCGCCAGCTCGGTCAGGGCCGCGAAAAACGCCGCCTCCGTCTCTCCCATCAGCGCCGCCCGAATGCCGGAGAAATCGCCCTTGGCCTCCGCCGGATAGCGGAACCAGCCATGCAGGACCTGGCGGCGCAGCGAAACGCCGACGGCATCCGCGGCCAGCACCAGGCGGGCGACCTCCTTTTTATAGTGTTCCACATCCCCCTCGACCCGATGGATGGGCATCTCGCTTTCGCACCAGCTGCGCGCCTTCATGTTGTCCATGTCGTAGCCGAAGGCCCAGAGGCGCACGGTCCGGGCCCCGATCTCCCGCAGGCGATTCCGGCGGAACACCTCGACGACCAGGGCCGGCAGCCTTGTGGGCCCGCGCAGGCCGCGATCCGACGGCCGGTCCTCCTGAATCAATCCGAGCCAGTGGCGATAGTCGATACCCTCGGGGCTGCCATGGCGCGACAGCCGCTCGTCGGGCCGGCGGGGATCGACGGTGTGGGGGGTGAGGGGGTGGCACCAGCCGCCCTCGTAGTTCACGCCGCGCGGCCGGGTGAAGTAATGGGTGAGAAGTTCGTCGCCCTCGACTCCGCAGACGCCGCAGGCGCCGGCGGCCCGTTCCTCGAAATCGAGCCAGATGCGCCGGGGCATGCCCCAATACATCTGGAGCAGGGGCACCTGTCCGGGCCGGGTCGGGCCGCCGGACGCATCGCTGACGCGCAGCGGTTCACGCAGCCAGGGAAAGATGGGCTCGCCTTTCTTCTCCGCGAGGGCGTGCTCATTGAAGGCGCTTTCCAGATCCCGCCGCGTGAGGACGTTGAACCAAAGCATGCGCCAGAGCGACCCGTCGACGACCAGCGTGGTCAGCGGCCCGCCGCCGCGCAGGCTGACACGGTGGCCCTGGCCGCCCGCAGGCGCGAAGGCCTGGAGAGTCCACAGCGCGGCCGCGGCGCAGCCCGGGCACAGGCCCGTGACTCCGCCGCGCTTCTGGAAATGGTCGAGGTTGCGGCGGATGGCATTGTCGCCCGGCGCGTCGATCAAAAGCTGGCCGATGCCGACCCGTTTCCCGTCCGCGGCCGAGGGGTCCTGCAGGAAGCGCGGACCGGGGCCGTCGAGGCGGAAGGCGTCGCGAAAGCGCGCGAAGGCGGCGTCGAGGTCGTCCGGCGAGGGCGGTTCGTCGAGCAGGTCCAGCCAAGCGTCGAGATCCTCGGGCGCGAACGCGGTCTGCAAGAGGCCGATGAGAAACTCGGCGAGGGCGCAGCTGATGTCGGCGCGGGGCGACCGCAGGCGCCGCAGCGCGGGATCGGCGAGGGCGGCCGGCGAGATGCGGCGGATGCCTCCGGCCTCCTCGCCGGCGGGGATCCAGGCTTGCTCCAGCAGATTCATTTTCCCCCCGCGCCCCGTCGGGATAATAGAGGATCAGCACCTGTCCCGGTAGGAAAAACGCGCGGTTTCAATCGCAACGCGCGCAGATAATGAGACGGCCGCCCGTTTCAGGGCGGCCTTCGCCATTTCCCTGTATAATAAGTCGACGGCACCGCGCGGCCAGCGAGGGTTCATCCCCGCGTAGGCGGGGAACACGTCCGCCTCGAACTGAAAGGCAAGCTCGTTGATCGGTTCATCCCCGCGCATGCGGGGAACACTTGGCGAGCGTCCGCTTCGCCGAGCGGGAGAGCGGTTCATCCCCGCGTGTGCGGGGAACACGGGAAAAGGAACCCATCCTCGCGCTTAGGCAGCGGTTCATCCCCGCGTGTGCGGGGAACACGTGCCATTCGCCTTCGGCCCAGTCTTCCGTGTCGGTTCATCCCCGCGTGTGCGGGGAACACCCCTCGCGCTTTCGCGAATGGCGCATGGGCAGCGGTTCATCCCCGCGTGTGCGGGGAACACTTGGTACGAAAGCGCGGAAAGGCAAATCGAGGCGGTTCATCCCCGCGTGTGAGCCTGTGAAGGAATCCGGATTTGGCGATTTCGTTCATGATTTTCGGGACATTGGCTGAGTTTGGTACGGCGTTTTGTTGTCTGGCTGATCAGGGTGG
>JANQGL010000108.1 GCA_028277325.1 Magnetospira sp. | reverse complement strand
TCAGGACCAGCGAATGCGGCATGTCGTGCCAGGCCACGTTCTCGGCCGGCCGGGCGTCCTGGTTGCGCACCCCGGACCCGCCGTACCGGGTGTCGTCGGTGCTGAGGGCCTCGACCCAGTCGCCCGGCGTCGGCACCCCGAGGCGATACCCTTCGCGCGGCACCGGGGTGAAATTGCTGACCACCAGGACGGCCCGCCCATCGGAGGTCATCCGCAAGTAGGACAGGACGCTCTGGTCCACGTCGTGGCACTCCACCCACCGGAAACCGTCCGACTCGCAATCCTTCTCGTACAGCGCCGGGAGTCGCCGGTACAAGGCGTTGAGGTCGGCGATCAAGGTCCGCACCCCGCCGTGCAACCGGTCTTCCAGAAGATGCCAGTCGAGGCTTTCGGCAAACGCCCATTCCCGTTCCTGGGCGAACTCGCCGCCCATGAACAGCAGCTTCTTGCCCGGGTAGGTGAACATGAACCCGAAATAGGAGCGCAGGTTGGCGAACCGCTGCCAGCGGTCGCCCGGCATGCGGCCGAGCAGCGATCCCTTGCCGTGCACCACCTCGTCGTGCGACAGCGGCAGGATGTAGTTCTCGGTGAAGGCATACAGCATGCCGAAGGTCATTTCGTTGTGATGGTAGCGCCGGTGCACCGGGTCCTTGGACATGTAGAGCAGGGTGTCGTGCATCCAGCCCATGTTCCACTTGTAGCCGAACCCCAGACCGCCGAGGTAGGTGGGCCTGGACACCATCGGCCAGGCGGTCGACTCCTCGGCCATGGTGAACGCCCCCTGCCCCTCGGCGTAGACCAGCTCGTTGAGCCGGCGCAGGAAGTCGATCGCCTCCAGGTTCTCGCGCCCGCCATGCTTGTTGGGAACCCACTCGCCGTCCTTGCGGCTGTAGTCCAGGTACAGCATGGAGGCCACCGCATCCACCCTCAGGCCGTCGAGGTGGTACTCGTTGATCCAGAACAGGGCGTTGGCGTGCAGGAAGTTGGTCACCTCCTTGCGCCCGAAATTGTAGATCAGGGTCCCCCAATCCATGTGCCGGCCCTGGCGCGGGTCGGCGTGCTCGTAGAGGTGGGTGCCGTCGAAGTACTCCAGGCCGTGGGTATCGGTCGGGAAATGGCCCGGCACCCAGTCCAGGATGACGCCGATCCCGTTCTCGTGGCAGGTATCCACGAAATGCCGGAACTCGTCCGGCGAGCCGAAGCGGCTGGTCGGCGCGTACAGGCCGATCGGCTGATAGCCCCAGGACCCGTCGAACGGGTGCTCGGTGATCGGCAGCAGCTCGATATGGGTGAACCCCAGATCGCGCACGTAGGAGACCAGCTCGTCGGCCAGTTCGCGATAGGTCAGCACCCGGTTGTCGTCTTCCGGCACCCGGCGCCACGACCCCAGATGCACCTCGTAAACCGAGATCGGCCGGTCATGGCGGGCGGTCTCGGCGCGCTGCTTCATCCAGGCCGCGTCCCGCCAGACGTAGGAGGTCTCGCCCTCGATCACCGAGGCGGTCGCCGGCGGATGCTCGCAGCGGCGGGCGAACGGGTCGGCCTTCAGCGGCAGGATGTTGCCGAACCGGTCCTTGATCTCGAACTTGTAGACCTCGCCGACGACGAGGCCGGGAATGAACAGCTCCCAGACCCCGATCCCGTGGTGCTTGCGCATCACGTGGCGGCGCCCGTCCCACTGGTTGAACGACCCGACCACGCTGACCCGGCGGGCGCTCGGCGCCCACACCGCGAAGGTGGTGCCGTCGACCCCGTCGACGCGGCGCGGGTGCGCCCCCATGACGGTGAACAGTTTCAGATGGTTGCCTTCGCCCAGCAAATGGATGTCCAGTTCGCCGAGCAGCTTGGGAAACCGATAGGGATCGTCGATCTCGGCCGGACCGGAGTGATAGCCGACCTTCAGCCGGTAGCGGACGTCGGCGTCGAGTCCCTCCAGAACGCCCTCGAAAAGGCCCGCCGGATGGGTCGCCGTCAGACTGCCGAGGTCCTTCGCCGTCTCCGCGTCGACGACGGTCACCGATTCGGCGTCGGGCAGGAAGGCCCGCAGCAGAAGCCGGCCGCCGTCGAGCGGGTGCGGTCCGAGAACGCCGAAAGGGTCGTCGTGATCCCCCTTGGCGATGGCGTCGGGGATCCGGCCGTGCAGACGTTCCATCATGATCCGCGCACTCCTTTCGAATCCACGTTCGGTTTTAATGTTTCGCCCCCGATGTGTAAGCCGAACGCCGGGCCGCGGCAAGGTTTGTCAGGCCGCCGGCCGCGCCACGGTTCCGTCGGACGGGTCAGTAGCCGACGCCTTCGAGGCGGGTTCGAAGCTCGTCCAGATGCGCCTCGTAGCGCCGCCAGCGCCCGGCCGACGACGCGTAGATCGGGTTGCGCACCTGCGCCCGGCTGGCCGTGCGGATGGCCCGGTGCGAGGTGTGGAAGGCGAGGCAGGCGGGGTCCCAGCCGAGCCCGCAATGCGCGAGGAGGCGGCGCACCTGGGGCTCCGGATCGGCGACCAGGGCCTCGTAGTCCACGTCGAGCACGGTCACCGGCAGGACCTCCCGCCAGTGCCGCATCAGGTCGGCGTAGAGGGTCCAGGCATGGCCCTGCGCGGCGAGGTCGAAACTGGCCGCCAGGCCGTCCTGGAAATTGGCGAAGTAGTTGGACAGCGCGTTGTCCATCGGGTCGCGCCGGCAATGGATGAAGGCGGCATCGGGGAACAGCAGCCCGGCCAGCCCCAGGAACGTGTAGTTGCCGGGCAGCTTGTTGGTGACCCGCAAGGCGTTCGGCGCCCAATCGGCCAGCCGGCGGTCGTAGGCGTCGGCCAGCTTGCGCGCCCCCTCGGCGGTCAGCGCCGGCAGGCAGTCGGGAAACGGATCGCCGCTCGCCGCCACGGTGGGCAGGATCATCGACAGGTGCGGCAGATCCATCAGCTCCCCGGCCCCGGCGGCCCGCGGATGCGCCGCGATGATCTGCTCGACCAGGGTGGTGCCGGAGCGCGGCATGCCGGCGATGATCACCGGACGCCGGCTGTCGACGCCCCAGCCGCGCCGTTCGGCGAAGAACGCGGCGTCGAACACCCGTTTCAGGTCGGCCATGCGGCGGTCCTGGAATGCCGCGTCGTAGGCCCGCCCCTGGCGGGTCAGTTCGGCCTGGCGCAGCCGATTGGCTTCTGCTAGGTGCCCGAACGCCCAATCGTGGTCGCCCGCCTTGTCGCCCACCTGGGCCAGCGCGAAATGCAGCGCGGCGCGCGGCTTCGCGGCCAGGCCGTCGCGCCGGGCGAGGGTTTCCATGCGCTCGGTCTCCGGGTCGCCGCGGCCGAGGGCACCCACGGCCGCCAGTTCGGTCAACGCCCCCGGATGGTTGGGCATGTCCTCCAGCAGGCCGCGCAGCACCTCCTCCGCCGCCTCCCGGTAGCCGGTGGACAGCAGCAGGTTGGCCATCCGGAGCCGCAGGTGCGGCGCCGACGGGCGGCGGGCCAGGGCGCCGCACAGCACCCGCCGGGCGGCGTCCCCCTGCCCGGCCATTTCGAGGAACTCGGCGCGCGCCAGGGTCGCCTCCGGGTGATTGGGATCGAGCTTGAGCGCCTTGTCGAGGAACCCGCGGGCCCGGGTCAGGAAGGCGCCGCCGATGAAATGCGACGCCGCCTCGGCCAGGATATCCGGATTTTCGGGATTGAGCCTGAGCGCCTCGCGCAACGCCTCCCGCGCCTCGCGGCCGCGGCCCTCGTGGCGGTACAGGCTGGCCAGATGGGCATGCGCCCGGGCATAGGCGGCATCGATCCCGATGGCCCGCCGGTAGGCCTCGGTCGCCTCCTCCCACTGCTCGCGGCTTTGCAGGGCGCGGCCCAGGGTGTCCCAGGCCGGGGCCATCTCGGGCTTGATGTCGAGCGCCCGGCGCAGCAGGTCGACGGCCGGCCCCGACAGGCCCAGGTTGAGCATCACGGTGCCCTTGTTGGCGAGGAACGCCGGATCGTCCGGGCGTCGCGCCAGGGCGCGGTCGAAGAGGTCGCCGGCCTGACCGAGCCGGCCGTCGAGCATCGCGCAGCCGCCCAGCATGTGCAGCGCGTCGGCGTGCTCCGGCACGGCGGCGAGGACCTTCTCGCAGATCGCCGCCGCCTCCGCCCGGTTGCCGCGCAGGATATGGCGCCCGGCCATTTCGAGGGCCCGCTCGGGGGTCAGGCGGCGCGGTGACTCAGGCATGCGCGGATCCGGCGGTGAACGGGCGTCCGCCACCGGACGGACGCCTCCGGGTATGGCCCATCCGCCGGCTCAGGACACGGTGATGTCCTCGGCGGTCAGGGTCAGGCTGCCGCCGCTGCCGGAGTCGATGGTCGCCACCTGCGAATAGGAACTCGCCAGGTAGGGTTCGGTCTCCGCCCCGTCGTCGTACCACAACTCACCGCTGTCGCCACCGGCGTGGGTGAAGAACAGGAACACCGGCCGCTCCACTGCGCCCACAACACTGACGTCGCTTTCCATCTGGGAGACCGCCTGTGTGAGATCGGTCGCCAAGGTCGCGTGGAAGAAGTTGCCGACCATGGTCTGCTCAACGGACAGCGACGTCATGGTGATCAGATTCAGCAGGTGGCCGGCGGTGGTGAACAGCGACAGCGCGACGGGACCGGTATCCAGCGACAGGTCGATCACGTCGGACCCGTTCCCGAAATCGCCGATGGTGTCGCCGCCCTCGGCGCTCAGGCTGTCGTAGACGTAACGGAACACGTCGTTGCCGGAATCCCCGTACAGGTCGTCGGCGCCCTCGCCGCCGGCCAGGGTGTCGCCACCGGCGCCGCCGTCCAGCGTGTCGTCGCCGCCGTAGCCGTGGATCGTGTCGGAGCCGACGCCGCCGACCATCAGGGGATCGGCGATCTCGGTTCCGTGGATGACGTCGGTGCCCCAGCCGCCGTCGATGCTGGTCACTCCGGTCCACGACGTGACGCCCTGGAAAACCAGGGTGTTGT
>JANQGL010000057.1 GCA_028277325.1 Magnetospira sp. | reverse complement strand
GGAGAGACTGGAGCGCCCGTTCGGCGGCACCGAAAACAAGGCCGACGGGTTCTTCGTCGACAGCGGACTGTCGTGGGACGGCGCGCCGGCCACCGAGTTCTCGGGGCTGGACCACCTCGCCGGCGCCCCGGTGCGCATCCTGGCCGATGGTGGCGTGCGGTCGCCCTGCACGGTCGACGAGACCGGACGCATCGTCCTCGACGTGGCGGCGTCCAAGGTCCACGCCGGCCTTGGCTACCGGGCGGTGCTCGAGCCGCTGCTCGCCGATGCCGGCTCGGCGGAAGGGTCGGCCCAGGCCAAGCGGCGGCGGCTGCTCGACGTGTCGGCCGACCTGCGATTGGCCGGCGGAGCGTCGGTCGGGGTGACCGAGGACAGGGTGACCGAGCTCCTCTGGCCCAGGTTCGGCAGCGCCACGTTCGATTCGTCGATGCCGCTCTTCAGCGGTACGCTTCGCATTCCGTCGCCGGGCGGCTGGTCGTCCGACCCCACCTTCGTGGTGCTGCACGACATGCCCCTGCCGCAGGAAATCCGTTCCGTCTCCTACCGGGTGGCGGTGTCCGATGGTTGACCTGGTTCCCTACCGGACCGGGCATTTCCTCGCAATGGCGCATCGAGACCTCGTGCCCGGGGCGCTTGGACTCCCCGACGACCGCCCCGCGACCCTTGCCACCTGCGCCGAGTCTCTCGCCGGCCCGTTTTCCGCCACCCTGCTCAATGGGCCGGACGTGCTCGGTCTGATGGGTGTTCGGGTCCTGCATCCCGGCGTCGGCGAGGCCTGGACGATGACGTCCGGACACCTCCGGGTCGACGCCCCGTCCCGCTCCTGGGTCTGGTTCCGGCGCGCCGCGATATACGGTTTGGGGCTGGTTTTCGAGGCCGGGCTGCATCGGGTGCAGGCCCACGTGCGCGCCGATTTCGAGGGTGGGCATCGATTGGCCCGAAGCCTCGCCTTCATTCCCGAGGGTCCGGCCGTGGCCTGGGGGCCGGACCGCGCCGACCATACCCGCTACGCGAGGATCGCCTGATGGCCTTTACCATTCCGGCCGGCACGCTCGGCACCACCACCGCCACCACCATCACCCTCGGCGACGCCTTGGCGGCCTTCGGGACCCTGTCGTCGGTGGCCGGGTCGGTGTCCTCGGCCAATCGGACCAAGGCGGCCCACGAGTACAACGCGCGGGCCGCCCAAATCGACGCCGAGAACAAACGCGTCATCGCGCGGACCGAGGCCGACCGCCTCAAGGAGCGCGACCGCAAGCTGATGGCCTCGATGCGCGCGCGGATGGGAGCCGCCGGGGTGGACCCCGGGTCCGGGTCCGGCCTGGCCCTGCTGACCGAGACCGCCGCCGACGCCGAGCGTGACTACCGGACCCTCGTCCGCAATGGCGACGTGGACGCCGCCCGCCTGCGGTCGCAGGCCCGCCTCGACCGCATGTACGGCGCGGCGGCGCAGGGATCCGGCTACTACGACGCCGGCGCCACCCTGCTCACCTCCCTGTCCGACGTCGCGCGCCGCTACACGAGCTGACCCGTGGTCGACATTCCCGAACGCACCTGGGGCGGCGTCGTTCCGGCCGCCGGCTCGCAACCGCGCGTCGACCCGTCGCGGCTGACCCGCGATACCGAGTCCATCGCCCGCGCCGCCGCCCGGTTCACCGATACCGTGAAGGCCGTCGAGGCCGACCTGGCCGAAGCCCGCGATTCCGATTTCTATCACGGAACGGTCAGCGACCTGCAGGCCCGGTTCACCGAGCGCATGTACGAGGCGCAGCGCGCCGCCGGCGAGCGGCCGGAGGGATTTGCCGCCGGTTTGAAACGGGAGATGGACGCGGCGGTCGAGACGGCGCTGGCCGAGGCCCCGAGCCGGCAGGCGGCGGAGGCGGTGCGCGGTCGTCTGGAGACCATTGCCGGCGGGATTCACCGGCAGGCCGCCGCGTTCGAAAACCGGGCTCTGGTGACGCACTTCGCGGGCCGGCTCGACCGGACGCTGAACACGGCGCTCAAGACGGTGTGGCGCGACCCCACGGCGGCGGCCGACGTCTACGCCCAGGGCCTGGCCGCCATCGAGGACATGGCCCCGGTGCTGCCTCCGGACTCCCTGCAGGCCGCGCGCGAAAGCTGGAACGGCCGCGTTTTCGGAACGGCAGTCGACACCTTCATCGAGGCCGACCCGCGCGTTGCCCTGGCCTCCATCGAGGCCGGCGACTGGGACGAGGAGCTGTCGACCGACCAGCTCACCCGGGCACGGACCGCCGCCCGGCGCGGCACCGAACGGGCCGACGCCATGGCCGAGGCCGAGCGCAAGGCGGCGCTGTCGC
>JANQGL010000006.1 GCA_028277325.1 Magnetospira sp. | reverse complement strand
AAGAAGGCCCTCAAGGACGCCGGGATTTCGGCCGGCGAGATCGGCGCCGCGATCCAGGGCGGCGTGCTGAAGGGCGACGTCAAGGACGTGCTGTTGCTCGCCGTGACCCCGCTGTCGCTCGGCATCGAGACCCTGGGCGGCGTGTTCACCCGCCTGATCGACCGCAACACCACCATCCCGACCCGCAAGAGCCAGGTGTTCTCGACCGCCGAGGACGGCCAGACCGCGGTCACCATCCGGGTGTTCCAGGGCGAGCGCGAGATGGCGGCCGACAACAAGCTCCTGGGCCAGTTCGACCTGGTCGGCATCCCCTCGGCGCCGCGCGGCATTCCGCAGATCGAGGTCACCTTCGACATCGACGCCAACGGCATCGTGCACGTGACCGCCAAGGACAAGGCGACCGGCAAGGAGCAGCAGATCCGCATCCAGGCCTCGGGCGGCCTGTCCGACGGCGACATCGACCAGATGGTCAAGGACGCCGAGGCCAACGCCGAGGCCGACAAGAAGCGGCGCGACCTGGTCGAGGCCCGCAACCGGGCCGACGCCGCCCTGCATGCCACCGAGAAGAGCCTGAAGGAGTACGGCGACAACGTGGACGCCGCCACCCGCTCGGCCATCGAGGCGGACATGACGGCGTTGCGCGAGGTGCTCGACGGCGATGACATGGAGGCCATCACGGCGCGGACCGACGCCCTGACCCAGTCGGCCATGAAGCTGGGCGAGGCCATGTACAAGGCGCAGCAGGAGTCCGCGGCGGCCGAGGGGCCGGCCGGCGGCGGCGACGCCGGGGGCGACCGCGGCGCGTCGTCGGGCGGCGACGACTCGACGGTGGTCGACGCCGATTTCGAGGAGGTCGATCCCGACCGGCGGAACAAGTCCTGATCCCTCGCGACCCTGACTCCCCGACGCCGAAGGGATCACCATGGCCAAGAGCGACTACTACGAGCTTCTGGGGGTCGGCCGCGACGCCACCGAGGCCGACCTCAAGAAGGCCTATCGCAAGCTGGCGATGGAACTGCATCCGGACCGCAATCCGGGCGACAAGGCCGCCGAGCAGAGGTTCAAGGACGTCAACGAGGCCTATGACGTCCTGAAGGACTCCCAGAAGCGGGCCGCCTACAACCGCTTCGGGCACGCCGCCTTCGAGCAGGGCGGCCCGGGCGGCGGGGCCGGCGGGTTCGGCGGCGGCGGCGGGTTCGGCGGGTTCGCCGACATCTTCGAGGAGATGTTCGGCAACTTCGCGGCCGGGGCGCGCGGCGGCGGCGCCACCAACCACGGCGCCGACCTGCGCTACAACATGGAAATCACCCTGGAGGAGGCGTTCAAGGGCGCCAAGACCAACATCCGGGTGCGCACCGCGGTGCCCTGCGGGGACTGCGACGGCAGCGGCGCCGAGGGTGGCAAGCCGCCGGTGTCCTGCCCGACCTGTCACGGCACCGGCCGCATCCGCGCCCAGTCCGGCTTCTTCACCGTGGAGCGCACCTGTCCCAACTGCCACGGCGCCGGGCGGGTGATCAAGGACCCCTGCCGCGTCTGCGGCGGCACCGGACGGGTCGACGAGGAGAAGACCCTGGCGGTGACCATCCCGCCGGGGGTCGAGGAAGGCACCCGCATCCGCCTGGCCGGCGAGGGCGAGGCCGGGATGCGCGGCGGCCCGCCGGGCGATCTCTATATCTTCCTGTCCCTGAAGCCGCACCGCATCTTCCAGCGCGAGGGCGCCAACATCTTCTGCAAGGTGCCGATCCCGATGACCGCGGCGGCGCTCGGCGGCGCGATCGAGGTGCCGACGGTGGACGGCGGCCGGGCCCGGGTCAACATCCCGGCCGGCACCCAGTCGGGCCACCAGTTCCGGCTCAAGGGCAAGGGCATGACCGTGCTGCGCTCCACCGCGCGCGGCGACATGTTCGTGCAGGCGATGGTCGAGACGCCGGTCAACCTCAGCAAGCGGCAGAAGGAACTGCTGGAGGAGTTCCAGCGCGAGACCGACGACAACGACCATTCCAACAACCCGGAATCGGCCGGCTTCTTCGCCAAGGTGAAGGAACTCTGGGACGACCTGACGGACTGACCCGCCGGCCTCGGGATGTTCGCTCGGAAGGCCGGCGCTCGGACAGAGCGCGGGCGCAGCGAGCCTCGAAGGGCGAGAGGACCCGGACCCCGCCGGAAACGCCAAACGGCCCGCCTCCCTGCGGAGGCGGGCCGTTCCGGATCGTCCGAAACGACAAGGCGGATCAGTCCGCCAACCGCGTCTCGCCCTTCGAGGCTCGCTGCGCCCGCGCTCTGTCCGAGCGCCGGCCTTCCGAGCGAACATCCCGAGGCCGGCGGGTCAGTCCG
>JANQGL010000483.1 GCA_028277325.1 Magnetospira sp. | reverse complement strand
AGGGTGGTCTTGCCGGAGCTTTCCGGGCCGTAGATCTCGACGATCCGGCCGCGCGGCAGGCCGCCGATCCCCAGCGCGATGTCGAGGCCGAGCGAGCCGGTGGACACGGCGGCCACGTCCACCGCCGTCCCGTGCTGCCCCAGCTTCATGATCGATCCCTTGCCGAAGGCCCGCTCGATCTGCGAGACGGCGGCCTCCAGCGCCTTGTTCCTGTCCATGGCGTCCTTGTCCAACAAGCGAAGCGCGGTCTGGCTCATGTTCACGGCCCTTATTCCATAAGGTTGAAGCCAAGGCAACCCAGGGCCACAATGTACACATTTTGTTCCCTTCTGTAAAGGCCAAAAAACGCTTTCATGAGAAAGGGTTGCCATATTTATTCCGGTAATGTTCTCGCGGGGTGGGCGGTCGTGCCGGGAGGCCTCCCGGGGCGCCGCCGGCGGCGTGGTCGACGCTTGCGGCGCGCCACCGGTTGCGCGACCATGGCGGGCCGAATCGAAAAGGAATGCGCATGGACGCCGGTCTGCCGCCGCCGTGGATGGCCGATTTTCAGATCTGGGCCGTGTTCGCGATGCTGGCCGTCGTTCTGGTCCTCTACGTGACCGAGCGGCTGCCGATGGAAATCACCTCGATCGGCGCCATCGTGGTGCTGATCCTGTTTTTCCATCTGGTTCCGGTGGTCGGCGCGGACGGCGGGAACCGCCTGGACGTGACCCGCCTGCTGGCCGGGTTCAGCAACCCGGCCGTGCTGACCGTGCTCGGACTCCTGGTGATCGGCCAGGGTCTGGTGCACACCGGGGTGCTGGAGCGCGGCGCCCTGGCGCTGCTGTCCCTGTCGCGCGGGCGGGCGGCGCTGTCGGTCGCGGTCGTGCTGCTGGCGGTGACCGTGATCAGCGCGGTGATGAACAACGTGCCGGTGGTGGTCATTTTCATCCCGATCCTGCAGAGCCTGGCCGAGCGCATGAAGGCGTCGCCCAGCCGGGTGATGATGGGGTTGAGCTTCACCGCCGCCCTGGGCGGTTCCATGACCCTGGTCGGATCGGGGTCCAACCTGCTGGTGTCGAGCGAACTGGCGGCGCTGGGCCAGCGCCCGCTGGGGTTCTTCGAGATGACCCTGCCGGCCACGCTGCTGGCCGGGGTCGGGCTGGTCTACGTCCTGCTGGCGATGCCGCGCCTGCTGGTCGACCGGGCGTCGCTGGCCGAGCGGCTGGCCGCCCGCACGGGGCAGTACTTCATGGCCCAGATTCCGGTGTCGGCCGGCTCGCCGGTGGACGGCACCGAGGCGGTGGGCGGCGTGCTCAAGGAACTGCCGTCGGTGCGCCTGCGGATGGTGGTCCGCGAACAGCGGGTGTTCCGGCCGCCGTTTCACCGGTTCAGGATCCGGCCCGGCGACCTGGTGGTGGTGGCCGGGTCGCGCAGGGCGCTGACCGACATCCAGGGCAAGAGGCCGGGCCTGCTGCGGCCGCCGGGATTCCACGACCATGCGCCGCCGGAGGCGATCGACGAGATCCTGCGCGACGAGGACCGGGCATTGGCCGAGGTGATGGTGGCGCCGGGCTCCAGCCTGATCCGGCGGCGCATCGGACGCTCCGGATTCCAGGCCCGCAGCCGCTGCGCGGTGCTCGGGATCCGGCGCCGCGGCGTGGTGTTCCGAAGCCGCCTGTCGCAGATTTTCATGGAGGCCGGCGACGTGCTCCTGGTGCAGGGCCGGGCCGAGGACGTGGAGCGGCTGCGCGACGACCCCGACGTGGTGCTGATGTCGGGGTCGAGCGAGCATCTGCCGCACCGGCGCGGCGTGCTGCGCTCGCTGGCCGTGTTCCTGACCTTCGTGGTCGGCGCCGCGACCGGCGCGGTGCCGGTGGTGGCGCTGGCGATCGGCGGCGCCGCCGCCCTGGTCGCCCTCGGCGTGCTCAACGTCACCCGGGCGGCGCGCGCCCTGGACAGCCGGATCGTGACGGTGATCCCGGCCACCCTGGCGTTCGGGGTGGCGATGCAGGAAACCGGTGGCGCCGCGCTGATCGCGCAGGGCCTGACCGGGTTGCTCGACGGCGCCGGGCCGGCCTCGGTGCTGTCCGGGTTCTTCCTGATCACGGCGCTGCTGTCCAACGTGATCGGCTCCAACGCCACCGCGGTCCTGTTCACCCCGATCGCCATCGGGTTGGCGGGGGAACTGGGCGGCAGCCTGCACCTCTACGCGATCACCGTCCTGCTGGCCGCCAACTGCGCCTTCGCGACCCCGACCGGCTATCAGACCAGTCTCCTGGTGATGGGGCCGGGCCACTACCGCTACATGGACTTCGTGCGGGCCGGGGCGCCGCTGGTGCTCCTGTTGTGGCTGACCTTCACGATCTACGTCCTGTGGGTCGCGATTTAGGACGCGCGCGCCCCGTTTTTGCAACTGGAAATCCGGTCGCGGCGTGCTAGAGTTCAAGGCAGGCGCGTTAAGCGCGGGACGATTCATGCCGTGGTCGCGCGAGAACCGCGTGGCGCGATGACGAGAGGGAGGACGACGGATGACCGCGGGGTTCGAATGCGATCGCACAGCGGTGCCGGGTCGCGGCGCCGCCGCATCCGGCCGGCCGGATTCCCCGGGGGAAGGCCGGACTCCGAAACGGACGGCGCTGGCTTCGATCATCCTGGTGGGGCTGACCGGTCTGGCGATGGCCGGGCCGGTCGCGGCGGCGTCGCTCGGCGGCGCGGGCATGGAGCCGCCGCGGTTGATCGGGCCCGAGAGGCCGTCCGGGTCGGAGGTCGACGACCTGCCCCCGGCCTGGGACCCGGCGGGGCTGCATTCGGAGGACCCCAATCCGTTCAGCGGCGGGCCGCTGTTCCCGGATACGCCGATCGCCGATCAACCGGACGGGGCGGGCGCCGCGACCGCCCCGGGCCCGGCGCCGTTCTGAGCCTGGGGCGCCCCCGGCCGGGATCACGATTCCTCCGGGGCGTCGTCGTCCATGTCGGCCAGAACGAGCGCCACCCCGGCCTCGGCGAACATCTCCGAGGACACCGCGATGTCCCGTTCCCAGCGGTCGAGGAACGGGCCGTCCATGGTGCCCCGGTCGACCACCACCTGGGCGATCCCCGCCTGGATGATCTTGCGCGCGCAGCCGGTGCACGGGAAGTGGGTCACGTAAAGGGTGGTGCCGGCGGTCGACGCCCCCATCCGCGCCGCGTTGCAGATCGCGTTCTCCTCGGCATGGCTGGTCCACATGTACTTGGTCGGCCGCTCGTGGCGGGCGTCGGTGGTGTCGTCGATGCCGCGCGGGAAGCCGTTGTAGGCGAAGGTGATGGGCGTCCGCTCGGCGCCGATCAGCACCGCCCCGACCTGGGTGCTGCGGTCCTTGGACCAGGAGGCCACCTCGTGGGCGAGGCGCAGGAGGCGGCGGTTCCACTTGGTGCTCACGGGCGGCCCCCGGACCGGGTCACGAGGCGGGGCCGGCGCCGGCCGCCGCCGGTGCGTCGCGCTGCTGCCTCAGCCAGCGCGGGAACAGGATGCCCTTGCCCGGGCCGCCGTCGACCACGTACTTGAAGGCGGCCAGATAGAACCTGGGCGCCAGGTAGCCGGGGATCCGGAACACCTCCTCGCCGCCGGGACCGAAGAACACGGTGGTCGGCGAGAAGTTGATCCTCAGCCTCTCGTTGAAGGCACCTTCGCGCATCTCCTCGCCGTCGAAGTTGGTGACCAGGTTGTCGCCGTACATGTTGAGCACCAGGACGTCGAAATGCTTCGACACGAAATCGCGGGTCTCCGGGTCCTGGAAGTTCACCTCGTGCAGGCGCCGGCAGGCGCCGCAGCCCGGCTGCTCGAAAACGATCACCAGGCCCGTCTTGCCGGCGTCCAGCGCCTCTCGAAGATCCTCCTCCAATTCCAGGAACGACAGGTTCTTGAACCAGTCTTCGGTGTGCACGCCGTCGTCGCGCAGGATCGATCCGGCCTGGGTGGGCAGGGCCGACAGGCAAACGAGGAGCAGGGCGAAGAAAAGACGAAGATTCACTGTAAAACCTTTCGATTATTCTTACAGACATACCATGTATCACGCGCCGCCTCGAACAAAAAGGCGATAGAAATGGGGCGTCTATTGGGAGGCGGGCGCCTCGCGGTCATAGGCCATGGCAATGCCGATCAGCGAGGCGACCAAACCGATCGGTAACGCCAGGATCATCAAGCCCGAGAGGCTGAGGGCCTGGTACATTTTTTCGCTGAGGAAGACCAGCAGCGCATCGGGAATATTGACGCTTAAAAGCTCAACTACAAAGAATATCATGATCCTAACCATCTTCTGCTGAATCTGAAACGGTTGCCCCGACAACACCAGGGATGCGACGAAACTGCCGGCCAGGATCAAGAAGATGACCACCTTGATGATCGCGGGGCTGCTTAAGACCAGACCCGCATCGACCAATGCCGTTGTCGCTTCTTTGCGCGCCCCGGTCGGCAGGCCGTCCCAAGTGACCAAGTAGATCAATGGGATGACAGATGCCTGCGTTTCGCGGATACCGCGAAGGATTTGCAGGAAGCTTTGATCGTAAGTCAAGTACCGCCAACTGTCGCTGAGGTGAGTGGTTCCGGCTAGCGCCGGGATGGCGACCCCTTGCAGGTTAGGGTTCTCACGGGTCAACTGGAACAGCCCGTTGGCGACGCCCTTGCGAACGGCCAAGGCCAGAGAGCGTTGGAAACGGGCAACCGACGGATCGCCCGTCGGCATGAACAGCGGCAGGATCACCAAATGGCGGATGCCCTCATGATACAAGGTATTTTCCGGGCTTAGGGCGACAATGAACGGAAAGCAATGGGCGTTGACGAATTTGCTTCCTTGTTGGCGCCGAAAGGCGGCTTCATCGGGGAGCGCGGCGGTGCAAACAGCCGGGTCGCGTTCCGTTTCAGCCCGGGTCCGGTTCAACCTGTCGAGGATTTGTGTCAGGAGAGGGTGTGAACCGGGGTCCTGTTCAAGGTGTGCCACCAAAGAACGCATGAGGCTGTTCGTGACAAAGAATGCCCCGTCCTCTGTGGTGATATTTGGGTCGATCGTCGCGGTAACGAATAGGGCGTTGAAGGTGCGTTGCGTCCCGTGTGCATTGGGTGTGAAGATATCGCCGAGCACTCCGATAATTTGGGTCGTGGCCTGGCCGCCGCGCGGCGTGGCGCTGTTCATGTCTCCCAGAATCACATCCTTATGGTTCAACAACCTCTGGGAATCCCACGACCCAGTCCAGAGCCAGCCCCCCCAAATGAGGACTGCAGCCAGGACAGAGGCTATGGTGACGAGAATAATTTGATTGCGGTCCATCTCGCCTCAATACATGCATGAGGTGATTGTCGAAATATAAATCTATCTTTAGAATCAAATGCACTGAATTCGCAATAAAAAAAGCGGTCCCTTTCGGAACCGCCGCCTGATTAGTTTTGGAAATTCGTTGTGAATGTAGAACCTGCCTCAAGTGCGACTCCAGATGTCGTTGGTGATGTTGCCGTACCAGCCGCGCGCGTAACGCGCCTCGGCGGCCCGGAGCTTCGGTCCCTCGCCGAGCGGCGACAGGCCGCCGGAACCCCGCCTTGCCGCGGTAGCCCTTGCCGGTGAGCTGATAGTCGGCGGTCACCGAGACGCCGTGCATCGGGGTGACCAGGCTGTAGCAGGTGCTGGCGGCGTTGCCTGACTACATCCCGGGTGATCGCGCGCCGCGCAAAGATCTGCACCCTTACGATCGTTCGACGCGGAAACACAGCTTTTCATATAAACGTCTAATCGAAAGGATGAGTCCGCCTTCAGGACAGGTGGATAAGGCGGGCAGGATCGATTAGCCTCATGCTCGGAATTTCCGGGATTCGAGCCGTCCGAATGGACGGCCTGTGCACTTGGGTTTACCGATATTCGGGAGAAGATGATGAAAAAGGTTCTGGCGGGTGTGGTGGTCGCGGGCGGCCTGGCGATGGCGGGCGGCGCGCAGGCCGACGATTACGACCTGATCGACACGATATACGGCGTCAATGGTCTGGTCAGCGTGGGCGAGTATGCCCTCAACGGCGGCGGCGGATACGCGGTGGACGTGGCGCCCGAGGTCGTGCTGGGCGGTTTCGTCGTCAGCCACAGCAACGAAGATTCCTATGCCTCCCTGTCGATCGCGTTCTTCGACCACGGCTGGGTCGCCGAAAACATGAGCGCCGCCGATTGGAACGACGCCTACGGGGAAAGGTTCGGCCTGTTCGCCAACCGGTTCGGCACACAGGACACCCATGTGTATGCCTATTACCTCGGTGGCACCGATAATGCCGAGATCGTCCCGGAAACCCCGGATGGCGGCGATTCGGGCTCGGTGTTCCTGAACGATGGCAACGACACCGACGCGCACCCCGCGGCCGGCTTCGCGCAGACTTCCGGGTCTCTCGACTTCATGTGGTGGTTCGGCGAGACCGCATCGGAGTTCATCGCCGTCGACATCAACGAGGCAGTCGTCGACTACAGCTTCACCGGTGAGGTTCCGGTCCCGGCGGCGCTGCCGATGTTCCTGACCGGCATGGCGGGTATCGCCTGGGTGCGCCGGCGCGCCCGGAAGGCGGCCTGAGCCGCCGCGCGGGTTTCCGCGATAAGGAAGGAAACGGCGGGTCCGGGGACCGCCGTTTTTCCGTTTCGGGACACCTCCGAACGCCGTCAGGTGCGACTCCAGATGTCGTTGGTGATGTTGCCGTACCAGCCGCGCGCGTAACGCGCCTCGGCGGCCCGGAACTTCGGTCCCTCGCCGAGCGGCGACAGGCCGCCGGAACCGGCCTTGCCGCGGTAGCCCTTGTCGGTGAGCCGGTAGACGGCGGTCACCGAGATGCCGTGCATCGGCGCCACCAGGCTGTAGCAGGTGTTGGTGGTGGTCGGCACGCCCGGTTCGCGCCCGGCCAGCAGGTCGGCCACCGCCGCCGCGCAGACCTTGGCCTGGGTGTTGGCCGCGTTGCCGGACTTCGGCATGTCGTCGACGATCGCCGCGTCGCCCAGCACGTGGACGCCGGGGACCAGGGTCGATTCGAAGGTCGGGTAGTCGATCGGGCACCAGCCCAGCGCGTTGACCAGACCGGCGGAGACCGCGATATCGGCCGCCCGCTGCTGCGGAATGTAGTTCAGCACCGCCGCCTTGTGGCGCGCGAACTCGGTGATCGCGGTGCGGCCGGCGGCGTCGACGGCGACCACCTTGCCGTCCCCGGAGCGCGGGATCCACTCGATCATGTCGCCGTAGTGCAGGGCCCATCCCTCCTCGAACAGGGCCTGCTTGGAGAACGAGTCCTTGGCGTCGAGGATCAGGATCTTCGACTTCGGTTTGTTGTACTTCAGGTAATGGGCGATCATGCTGGCCCGCTCGTAGGGGCCGGGCGGGCAGCGGAACGGGTTGGCGGGCGGCGCGACGATCACCACGCCGCCGTCCTCCATGGCCCGGATCTGGTCGTGCAGCAGCCTGGTCTGCGGGCCGCCGTTCCAGGCATGCGGCGCCAGTTCCGCCGCCGCCACGTCGTAGCCCGGGGTCTCCTCGTAGCGGAACGCGATGCCCGGCGAGACGATCAGGCGGTCGTAGGGGAACGTGCCGCCGCCGTCGGTGGTGACGGTGCGCGCCTCGGCGTCGATGCCGACCGCGCGCTCGTGGACCACGATCACGTCGTCGTCGTCGCGCAGGTTGTCGTAGCCGAAGGTGATGGACTCCAGGCTGCGGATGCCGCCCAGGTACAGGTTCGAGAACGGGCAGGTGGTGAACTGCCTTTTCGGCTCGATCAGGGTCACCTCGATCCCGGGATCGAACTTCTTGAGATACCTGGCGGCGGTGGCGCCGCCGAAGCCGCCGCCGATCACCACGACGCGCGGCGCGCCCTGCGGCTGGCAGCCGGCGAGTCCGAACGCGGACACGGCGCCCGCCGCGCCCGCCAGTTGAAGGAATGTCCTGCGGTTGGTCGCGGCCATCTGGCGGTCCTCCCTCGCGTGATTATTGGTTTACGCGTTCGATGTAGCGGGCGATCGCCTCGATCTCGGCGTCGCTGTAGCCCTTGGCGATGCGGTTCATGATGGTCGCGATCTTGGTATCGGACTTGAACTCGCGCAGATTGCGGATCAGAAGGGAGGCCGGGATGCCGGCCAGTTCCGGAACGGTCCCCAGGCTCTCGCCGTTCGGGCCGTGGCAGTTGAAGCAGTTGGCGGCCAGGAGTTCGGGTTTCGCCATGTCCTCGGCGGCGGCCGGCAGGGCCGCCAGGGGCAGGCCGACCGCGGCGGCGCAGGCGGTCGCGCGAAGGGCGCTCCGTTTCCTGATCATGCAATCCTCCCTGTGGTCGTTCTTCGGTTTTGCTTGGGTGACGGCCGCGCCCGAGGGCCCCGGGAAGGGTGAAAGGCACGTCCGTCCGCCTATTTCACGAATAACACACCGGACTTGGGATGCAAACCCTTTCTGTCGGTGTATTTTAGAATCAAGCACCGACGACGCCGCTGAAAAGGCGGGCGATCAGGCCGCCTCGGCGCCGTAGTAGAGATTGACCGTGTGCTTGGCCTCGGCGAAGAACAGCCAGCGCTCGACCAGCAGGCCGAGGCTGGCCACCGGCGCCACGATCAGCGAGGTGGCGATGGCCAGCCAGCTGTTGCTCCACAGCACGCTGGCCATGGTCAGGAGCAGCGGCACCGCGAAGGCGGCGAGGTGCACCACCCGGCGCAGCCTGGCGGCGTGGCGGCGGGCCGCCGTGTAGCCCATCTCCCGGTTCAGGTAGCTGTCGACGGTGTGCGGGCCCTCGACCGCCCGCACCTTGCCGTAGACGCGCAGGCCGGTCGCCGTTTCCGGGGTGCTGATCGCCTCGGTGTCGTCGACGAAGCGCCAGTAGAACAGCCTGGCGATCCAGGCGCCGGCGATGCTGGCCGCGACCCAGCCGGCGATGTAGGGGTTGGACAGCCCGAACACCTCGACTAGGGCGTTCAGCCACACCCCGCCGCTCATCACCGACAGGGTGATGTAGGCCGGCGGCGTCCAGATGTTGTGCCACTGGTGGATGGTCTTCAGGCTGGCGTAGATCATCGCGGTGCAGACCACGGTGAGCATGGACAGTCCGGCGACCAGCAGCCCGACCACCGCCCAGGGGCCGTAGTTGCTGCCGACCGCCAGCCAGCCGAAGGCGAACAGGGCCACCGCCGGATAGACCAGGACCGCGAACACCCCCTCGCGGGCCAGCCACGACGACCGCCACTGGGTCAGGGCGCGCCAGGCGCGTTCCGGATGGCCCAGGTGAAAGGTCGACGAGAGCAGCCCGAAGGTCAGCAGGCCGAGGGCGATGGCGAAGGCGGCGATGCCGAACCCGAAATGGGCCGGCAGGGCGCCGGCCGCCGACAGGAAGCCGAGCAGGGTCAGCAGGCCGAGCCCGGCCCCCGAGGTGGTGGTGAAGAAGATGACGGAATAGGCGGGATGCATGGTCGACGAGTCCTTTCCGTCGTCACCGGGTGAAGATGCGGTCCATCCACTTGGCGAGCAGCCGTTCGGCGTTGCCGGCCGGGACCAGGCGGCGCGGCGCCCCGATGTCGCGGGCCCGGGTCTTGCGGGGGCGCGGCGGCAGGTACTTGTTGGTCGGCTTGTAGCCGAGCTCCGGCATCAGGTCGAACCCGCCGCGCGCCGCCACCAGTTGCGACACCGCCGACCTGGGGTCTCCCAGGTCGCCGAAGTGGCGCGCCCCGGCCGGGCAGGTGACCACGCAGGACGGCAGGCGGTCCACCTCCTGCATGTTCTCGTTGTAGATGCGGTCGATGCACAGGGTGCATTTCTTCATCACCCCCTCGGTCTCGTCGAACTCGCGGGCGCCGTAGGGGCAGGCCCAGGAGCACAGCTTGCAGCCGATGCACCAGTCCTCGTTGACCAGCACGATGCCGTCCTGCTCGCGCTTGTAGGAGGCGCCGGTCGGGCACACGGTCACGCAATCGGCGTTCTCGCAGTGCAGGCAGGACTTGGGGAAGTGGATCGTCCGCACGTCCTCGCCCTCGTCGGCCTCGAAGGTGTGGATGCGGTTCAGCCACACCCCCACCGGATCGGGGCCGTAGGCGTCGCGGTCGGTCAGCGGCGCCGGATGACCTCCGGTGTTCCATTCCTTGCAGTGCACCGCGCAGGCGTGGCAGCCGACGCAGATGTCGAGGTCGATGACCAGACCCAGGCGGCGGCCGGACGGAAAGGCGGGAAGGCTGGTCATTCCGCGGTTCCCCTCGGGCGGCGGTGCCAGGACTTGGGATTGAACACCCGTCCATACCGGTTGAGGCGCGGCGCCGCGCGGCCGCCTTCGGCGCGGGCCTGCGGCGCGAACTGCGGCAGGGTCACCGGCTCCTCGTCGGGCGCCGCCTTGGTGACCCGCACCCGCAGGTCGTACCACGCCGCCTGACCGGTCACCGGATCGGAGTTGGCGTATTCGTAGCCCTGGCGAGCCTCACGCTTCGGCAGAAGTTCGGAGATCAAGTGGTTGAGCAGGAAGCCTTGCTGGGATTCCGGCGCCTTCGGATCGAGGGCCCAGGCGCCGGCCCGCTTACCGATCGCGTTCCAGGTCCAGACGGTCTGCGGGTTGACCCCCTCGACCAGCCGGACCTGGCAGCGGATGCGTCCGTGATGGCTGTCGACCCATACCCAGTCGTCGTCGGCGATGCCCAGCTTCGAGGCCGTGGCGCGGTGCATGTGCAGGCGGTTCGAGGTGTTGATCTGGCGCAGCCAGGCGTTGTGCGAGCCCCACGAATGGTACATCTGCATCGGCCGCTGGGTGATCGCGTGCAGCGGAAAGTCGTCGCCGCTCACCTGCTCTTCCTCGAACGGGGTGTACCAGATGGGCAGCGGGTCGAAGTAGGTGCGGATGCGGTCCCGGTGCACCTCCGGCGGCTGCCGGTCGCCGTGGCCCTCGGCGGCCAGGCGGAACGTCTGCAGGGGCTCCGAGTAGAGCTGCATGACGATCGGCTCGACCGACCCGATGAGGCCGAAATCGGTCGCCCATTCCAGATAGGCGCCATTGGCGAACTTGTAGAAGCGGTGGCTCTCCGGCAGGTGGTAGGACCAGAAGCACTGGTTGTCGATGTAGCGCTTGAGCTGGTCCGGGTTGACGCCGCCCCGCCCGTGGTGGGTGCCGTCCTCGCCGCGCCAGCCGGCCAGCGGACCGATGCCCGGGCCGCGTTCGTGGTTCACGATGTAGTCCGGGTAGCCGCCCGGATACTTGGGCGCCCCGTCGTCGCCGACCATCCCCGGCAGCCCGAGCCGCGCCCCGAGGTCGAGCAGCACCGTCTGGAAGGCGCGCACGTCGCGGTCCGGCTCCAGGATCGGCTGCCGGATGGCGTCGGCCGGGCCGTCGGCCTCGCAGATCGGGCGGTCGAGCAGCGAGATGCAGTCCCAGCGTTCCAGGTAGGTGGTGTCGGGCAGCACCAGGTCGGCGAACGCCACCGTCTCGGATTCGTAGGCGTCCACGTAGATGAAGCGGGGAATCTTGTGCTCGCCGGTCTCCGGGTCCTTGTCGCGCAGCATGTCGATGACGCCCTTGGTGTTCATCGTCGAGTTCCACGCCATGTTCCCCATGTACATGAACAGGGTGTCGATGGGGTAGGGATCGCCCTTCCAGGCATTGGTGATGACCATGTGCATCAGGCCGTGGCTGGACAGCGGGTTGTCCCACGAATAGGCCTTGTCGATGCGTAGCGGAGTGCCGTCTTCATCTACTAGTAGATCTGCCGGTTCGGTCGGGAAGCCGAGTGGCGGTCCCGGCAGGCGCTGGCCCGGCCGGACCTCGCCCGGCTTGCCGGCCGGCTTCTGAGGCGGCGGCACCGGGCGCGGGAAGGGCGGCTTGAAACGGAATCCGCCGGGGCATTCCACCGAGCCCAGCAGCACCTGCAGCAGGTGGATGGCGCGGCAGGTGTGGAAGCCGTTGGTGTGGGCGGCGATGCCGCGCATGGCGTGCATGGCCACCGGGCGCCCGACGAAGCTGTCGTGGCGGCGGCCGGCCCAGTCGGTCCAGGCGACCGGGATCTCGATGGTCTCGTTGAACGCCACGTGGGCCAGCTCGGCGGCGATGCGGCGGATCGTCGCCGTCTTCAGTCCGCAGGTGGCGGCCACCTTGTCGGGCGCGTATTCCGGCTTCAGGAACCGGGCCGCGATCAGCTGGAACACCGGCACCGCGCGGCGGCCGTCGGGCGCCGCGTACTCGCCGACCATGGCCGGCGTCGCGTCGAGATCGAGCGCGTCGGCCAGGCTGTCCTCGGCGGTGTTCCACACCTGCGGATTGCCGCCGGCGTCGCGCAGGAACAGGCCGTGGTCGGCCGCCCCCGGATCGTGGATCACCAGCCAGGGCGCGTTGGTGTAGCGGGCCAGGTACCCGAAGTCGACCTTGTCGGCCCGCAGCAGCTCGTGGATCAGGGCCATCACGAACAGGCCGTCGGTGCCGGGACGGATGCCGATCCATTCGTCGGCGATCGCCGAATAGCCGGTCTTGACCGGATTGACCGACACGAACTTGGTGCCGGGGCGGCCCTTCAGCTTGCCGAGCCCCATCTTGATGGGGTTGGAATCGTGGTCCTCGGCGACTCCGAACATCATGAAGTACTTGGCGCGCTCCCAGTCCGGCTCGCCGAACTCCCAGAACGAGCCGCCGATGGAGTACAGCCCGGCGGCGGCCATGTTGACCGAGCAGAAACCGCCATGCGCCGCGTAGTTGGGGGTGCCGAACTGGCTCGCCCACCAGCCGGTCAGCGACTGCGACTGGTCGCGCCCGGTGAAGAAGGCGAGCTTGCGCGGATCGCTGTCGCGGATGTCGCCCAGCCATTGCGCCGCCAGATCCAGCGCCTCGTCCCAGGAGATCGCCTTGAACCGGCCCTCGCCGCGTTCGCCGACCCGCAGCAGCGGCCGGGTCAGGCGGGCCGGCGAGTACTGGGTCATGATGCCGGCCGACCCCTTGGCGCAGAGCACGCCCTTGTTGGTCGGGTGGTCGCGGTTGCCCTGGATGTAGCGGATCTTGCCGTCGCGCAGGTAGACCTTGATGCCGCAGCGGCAGGCGCACATGTAGCAGGTCGAGTACTTGACGTCGTCGGCGACCTTGGGCGAAGTGTCGACGACCTCCCGCGCGCGGGTCGGCCAGAACCGTACCGCCATCCGTATGCCTCCCGTTCGGATGTCTCGACCGACCGCCGCCGGGCGGTCCGGTCGATTTGTTGGGCGGCAGATTATTAGGAGGCTTTTATATATGTCAATTGCGCAAACCGTTTGGATCGTCCATATCTTCGGTGTTGAATAGGCGGGCCTACCCGAAAAGGGGTGAATGGGGTAGGATGCGCGCCGGACGGTGAAGGGGGAGGACCGGTTGGCGGATTCGAGGGACAAACAGCCGGTCGATCTGGTGATCGCCGACAAGAGCCCGTTGGTGCAGTCGGCCATGGCGTCGCTGTTCGGCGGCGACCAGCGTTTTCATCTGGTCGCGGTGTGCGCCGACGGCGAACGGTTCGTCGAGGCGGTGGATCGGCTGAGCTTCTCGGTCGGGGTGATCGGCTGGGACATGCCCTACCTGAGCGGTCGCGGGGTCCTGGAGGCGTTGCGCGAACGCGCCGGCAACCCGCGCATCGTGGTCTACAGCGGCAATGCCGGCCGCGACGTGCCGCTCCAGGTGATGCAGCTGGGCGGCGCCGGTTTCTGCTCCAAAAGCGAACCGCCGGAGCGGCTTCTGGAAATCGTCCTCGCGGTGGCCGAGGGGCGGATGGTGTTCCCGTTCATCGACGTGCAGCGGGCGGCCGACGATCCGCTGGCCGGACTGACGGCCCGCGAGCACCAGTTGCTGGCCTCCTTGGCCGGCGGACGAACCAACGCCCAGATCGCCGCCGAAATGGATATTTCGCTGAACACGGTGAAGTTCCACCTGAAGAATCTCTATGGCAAGCTGACGGTTCACAACCGGGCCCAGGCCGTGGCCTGCTACCTCAAGGCGCGCGGCACGGAGGCGTTCTGACCGGAGGCGGGGCGGGGCCGGGCATCACCCTGCCCGTTCGGGTGGGGTGATGCCCTCCGGAAGAGTTTGCCGCCCCGCCCCGCGGGGTGTTTCGCCGCGCCGGGCGGGGCGGTATGGGTAGGTCGACCCGGCCGCGCGACGGCCGCGCCGCCGAGTCTGAACGCCGGAGAACCGCCGGATGCCGCATACCCCCCAGGTATCGCCCCA
>JANQGL010000468.1 GCA_028277325.1 Magnetospira sp. | reverse complement strand
GCGACTCGATCCGGGGTTGCGGCGCATAGCCCTGGGCGCGGGCCAGATCGAAGGTCTCCCGGGTCGTCAGGGCACGAACCCTCTCGACCTTGGTGTGCTTCTCCAGCTTGGCGGCCAGATTGACCGGGGTGCCGATGACGGTGGCCTCCAGGCGCTGCGGATCGCCGACGATGCCGAACACCACGCTCCCGGCGACCACCGCGCCGCCGACCCCGATCGGCGGCTGGCCGCGCGCCGCCCGCCCGGCGTTCCAGGCCGCCGCCTCGGTCATCGCGGCATCCAGGCAGCGCAGGGCGTCGGCGGCATGGGTGGGGCTCGGCTCCACCGCCCCGAAGGTGGCCAGGATCCCGTCGCCCTGGAACTTGTCCACCACCCCGCCGTGGCGGCGGACCAGCGGCGCCATCCGGGCCTGGTAGTCGGCCAGCAGGGCGATCGTGCTGTCGGCGTCCTGCCGGCGGGCCAGGGCGGTGAACCCGCGCAGGTCGAGGACCAGAATCGACGCCTCGCGCTTCACCCCGCGCCCCGGCCGCACGTCGGCCTCGCCGCTGGCGATCCGGTCGGCCACCTGGGGCGGCAGGAACCGGGCCAGCGAGCGGCTGGCCTCGGTGACCTGCACCGCGGTGTCCATCACCCCGTGCGCCTTGCGCAGGGCGACGGCGAGGATCACGGTCACCATCACGATGGTCACGACCTTGTCGAACTCGGCGCCGAGCAGGACCGAGTTGGACGTCAGGTACGCCACGTAGTCGCGGGTGATCATCGGGTCGGTCGGATCGGCCAGCACCACGTAGAGCACCATCGCCGACCAGCCGGCCGCCGCGGTGCCGCCGGCCAGGAGGACGTAGCGGGCCTCGAACCGGAGCGCCCGCAGGACGATGAAGATGAACAGGTACATCACCGTCGGCGCCTTCAGGTAGAACGACGCCGGCTGTTCGTATTGCAGGTGGAAGCTCCAGATGGTGACCATCAGGAGCGCCATGTCGACGACCACCGACAGCGCCACCAGCCAGCCCGGCAGCGGCCGCCGCGTGGCCAGCCACAGGCGCCCCACCGTGAACGCCAGGTAGAGGCCGAGCGCCACCGGCACCGGGCGGAAGGTGACGTCCGGCGGATAGGTCTTCGGCGACAGGACATACAGCGTCCCGATCAGCAGCACGACGCCGAGTTGCAGGGCACCGATCAGGATTTCGCTTTTCTGGCGCTCGCGGCGCAGCGCCTCGGCGATCCGCACCCGGGACGGCGCGAGGTCGCCCGGCGCCGCGCCGTCCATGTCACGGCACCAATCGGTAGCCGCCCGGTTCGGTGACCAGAATCCGGGCGTTGGACGGGTCCGGCTCGATCTTCTGGCGCAGCCGGTAGACGTGGGTCTCCAGGGTGTGGGTGGTCACCCCGGCGTTGTAGCCCCAGACCTCGCCCAGCAGGACGTCGCGGCCGATCACCTTGTCGCCGGCCCGGAACAGGAACTTGATGATCGAGGTTTCCTTCTCGGTCAGGCGGACCTTGCGGCCGGTTTCGGTCTCCACCAGCAGCTTGGCGGCCGGCTGGAAGGTATAGGGCCCGACCTTGAAGACGGCGTCCTCGCTCTGTTCGTGCTGCCGGAGATGGGCCCGGATGCGGGCCAGCAGGACTCCCATGCGGAACGGCTTGGTCACGTAGTCGTTGGCCCCGGCGTCGAGGCCCAGAATGGTGTCGGAATCCGAATCCGCCCCGGTCAGCATGATGATCGGCGTCTTGACGCCGTTGCGGCGCATCAGCTTGCAGACCTCGCGGCCGTCCAGGTCGGGCAGGCCCACGTCGAGCAGGATCACGTCGAACCGGTCGCTGCCGACGGTGTCCAGGGCCTCGGCGCCGCTGGTCGCGACGGTCGGCACGAATTCCTGATGCATCCGCAACTGCTCGACCAGCATATCGGCGAGCGTCGGATCGTCGTCGACCAGAAGAACCTTTTTCCCGCTGAGCATGGCGTTCGGGCCTTGTTGTCCGCGGTCCGGAAGGCTACCTAGACAGAGCCGGTCCGCCGGTCAAATTTATAGGACATCCGGCCGGACTCCTGCAACAATACCGCCATGCCGCACCGCCAATCCGCCGCCATGCCGGCGTCGCGCCGCCCCGTTTCCCTGCTCGCCGTCGACCGCGCGGTGGCCGAGCTGCGGCGCGGCCGCGCGGTGGCGGTGATGGGCGGCGGCGGCCAGGCCACGCTCGCCTGCGCGGCCGAGGCGGCGACTCCCGAGACGGTGGCCGACCTGGCGCGGCGCGCCGGGGCGCGGCCGCGCCTTTGCGTCACCGCCCGCCGGGCCGCCGTCCTCGGCCTGGCCAGCGACCTGCCGCGCCGGCCGGACCCGGCGCTGCTGCTCGTCCTGGGCGCCAACCCGGCGGCCGAGACCCTGTGCCGCCTGGCCGATCCCCTGGGCTGCACGGCGGCCGACCTGCCCGGCCTGCTCGACGCGCCGCCGGAGCTCCGTCCGGCCGCCCCGCATGGCTGCGAGAGCGCCGCGGTGGGGCTGGCCAAGGTGGCCCGCCTGCTGCCGGCCGCCGTGGTGGCGCCGATTTCCGATCCCTCGGCCGGCGACCTGGCGGCCTGGGCGGCGCGCCACGAGATCGTGCTCGCCGACGCCGGCGACGTGTTCCAGCACGAGGCGACCACGGCGCGCACCCTGCGCCCGGTCAGCGAGGCGCGGGTGCCGCTGGCCGACGCCGAACGGACCCGGATCGTCGCCTTCCGGCCGGCCGACGGCGGCATCGAGCACCTGGCCATCGTGATCGGCGATCCGCCGCCCGGCGCGCCGGTGCTGACCCGGCTGCATTCCGAATGCTTCACCGGCGACCTGCTCGGATCCCTGCGCTGCGACTGCGGCGACCAGCTGCGCGGCGCGATCCGCGAAATCGCCCGGGCCGGCCACGGGGTGCTGCTGTACCTGGCGCAGGAGGGGCGCGGCATCGGGCTGGTCAACAAGCTGCGCGCCTATGCCCTGCAGGACGGCGGCGTCGACACCATGGACGCCAACGAGCTGCTCGGGTTCGATGCCGACGAGCGGATCTACCTGCCGGCCGCCGAGATGCTGCGTCAGCTCGGATTCGCGCGGATCCGCCTGCTGACCAACAACCCGGTCAAGGTGACCGCCCTGGCGCGGTGCGGCGTCGACGTCGTGGAACGGGTCCCGCACGCCTTTCCGGCCAACGAGCACAACCGCCTGTATCTGGCCACCAAGGCGGCGAAGGGCGGCCATTTGTTCTAGACGGCCGGAAATTCCTGCCCCGGCGACCCTCGGGCGCCCGGGCACGGAGGTCGTTTCACCCTATAAATCAAAAGCTTGAACTTTGGCACGCGGCGTGCTTCGAAAGCCGCGACACCGCCGAGGACCGTGCCATGAACGCCGCCAGCGCCCTGCCCGCCGTCGCCGCCTCGCCGCCGCCCGATCGCGCCGCCGCCAACGACCCGGCCGAGGCGACGACCGAACGCGCCTGGTTCGGCGACGACGGCCCGACCTTCGACGACCTGCTGGACGTGGTCAATCCGCTGCATCACCTGCCGATCATCGGCACCGTGTACCGCAACCTCACCGACGACCGGATCGACCCGGCGCCGCGGGTGGCCGGCGGCACCCTCTACGGCGGACCGATCGGCCTGATCGCCTCCCTGATCAACACGGTCGTGGAAGGCGAGACCGGCCGCGACGTCACCGAGCACGCCTATGCCTTCCTGACCGGCGACGACGAAACGGTGCCGACGCCGCCCGAGCCCGAGCCGCAAACCGATCCCGGACACCCGCCGGCCGACGATTTCGCCCTGGTCTCCGAATGGGCGCGCCGCGAACTGGCCTTCCGCCAGCAGGTCGCCGCCGAGCGCGGCCCGGACCGCGACCGCGACGCCGACGTCGCCCGCCTGCCGGACTCGAACCGACCCCGCAACGAGGCCGGCCTGGGCACCGCCCTGTTCGCCCAGGCGCTGCGCGCCGGCAGCGCCCCGGCCCTGGAAAACGACCCCGCCGCGCTGACCGGTCCGGCCGCCCGCACCACCACCCCGGCCCCCGTTCGCCGGCCGCCGACCGACTCCACGGCCGACGCCCTGGACGCCCGTTTGCGGGCCCTGGCGGCCAGCAATCCCTGGGCTCCGGGCAACGACACCCGGGCCGAGGCCGACGGCTGGTTCGCCCGGTCGCTGATCGACGGCCTCGACCGGTATCGGGCGACCGCCCCGGACCGCTGAGCCGTGCGGATCCGTGTTTCCGCCGACGGTTGGCTCGCGTGGCGGGACCGCCGTGTTCGTTGCGCTCTCGGAAGGTCGGCGGTCTCGACCGCGAAGCGGGAGGGCGACGGCGCCACCCCGGCCGGGACCTTTCCCCTGCGCCGGGTCCTGTACCGGCCCGACCGGACCGACCCGCCGAAGACCGCGCTTCCGATGTCCCCGCTGCGCCCCGACGACGGCTGGAGCGACGATCCCGAGGATCCCCTGTACAACCGGCCGGTTCGCCTGCCGCATGGATTTCGGGCCGAAACCCTTTGGCGCGACGATGAAATCTATGACGTGATCGTGATCCTCGGCCACAACGACGATCCGCCGCTGCCGGGTGCCGGCAGTGCCGTGTTCCTGCACGTGGCGCGGCCCGGCTGGACGCCGACCCGGGGCTGCGTCGCCTTGGCCCTGCCCGACCTGCTGGACCTGCTGGCCGAGGCGGCGCCCGGCGACGTCATTACGATTGCGGCTTGACCGGCGGCCGGGCCCCGAAGATGGCGGTGCCGACCCGCACGTGGGTGGCCCCGAGGCGGATCGCCGTTTCGTAGTCGTCGCTCATCCCCATGCTGAGGACCGGCAGGCCGTTGCGGGCCGCGATGTCGCGCAGCAGGGCGAAATGCAGCGCCGGCTCCTCGTCGAAGGGCGGGATGCACATCAGGCCGCGCACCGGCAGGCCGTAGACCTCCCGGCAGTCCTTCAGGAAGGCGTCGGCCTCGCCGGGCAGGATGCCGGCCTTCTGCGGCTCCTCGCCGGTGTTGACCTGGACCAGACAGTCCGGGCGGCGGCCGGTCCGGTCGAAGGCGCGGGCCAGGTGGCGGGCCAGCTTCGGCCGGTCGACGCTCTGGATCACGTCGCACACCGCCACCGCCGACGTCACCTTGTTGGTCTGCAGCGGCCCGATCAGGTGCAGGTGCAGACCGGGGAACCGGTCGCGCAGGGCCGGCCACTTGTCCTCCGCCTCCTGCACCCGGTTCTCGCCGAACACCCGCTGCCCGGCGTCCAGGGCCGGACGGACAAGCGCCACCGGCTTGGTCTTGCTGACCGCGACCAGGGTCACCTCGGCCGGGTCGCGTCCGGCGGCGCGCGCCGCCCCGGCGATGCGCGCTCGGACGAGGGCGAGGTTGTCCGCCGTGCCGGGTTCGGCGATCATGGGACTCCACTTCGGATCGAGGGAACGGGAACGCATGCCGAGCCTAGCAGAGGTGGCGCGGCGGCTCAATCGCCGGTCCGGCGCCGCCCACCTGCCGCCGCTGATC
>JANQGL010000404.1 GCA_028277325.1 Magnetospira sp. | reverse complement strand
CTTATGATCGCCTTGCCTCACCCCCCTTCGAGGCGCGGCGCGCGGCCGGCGGCTCAGGAGAACGAGGCGCCGGTCGAGAAGAAGTTCATTTCCTGCAGCCCGGGCAGCCGCGCGGTGCGCATCCAGAACTTCTCGAGGACCCTGATGACCTCGGAGAACTCCTCGGGCGAGGCCGGTTTGGCCACGTAGGCGTTGGCGCCCCGGTCATAGCAATCCGAGCGGTGGATCTCGTCGGTCGAGCGGGAGAACACGATCACCGGGATCGCGCGCAGGTCCTCGTTCCCTTTCACCGCGTCGATGACCTGGGCGGCCGACCCGCTGGTCAGATCGAGGCCGAGAATGATCATGTCCGGACGCGGGACCGACTCGTAGGCGTCCTTGTGGAGCAGGAAATCCAGCACGGTCTTGGCATCGACCATGTGGTGGATCTCGGTGGAGGTCGGCAGTCCCTTGAAGGCCTCGTTGAGCTGTTTCGCGTGCTCCGAATCGCTTTCCGCGAACAGGATCTTGACGGGCCGGGTCTTCGGTTGCATGCGGCGCTTTCTCCGTTGGGAGACCCAATTCTTGCATCGCTTGAATCTCTCGAAAACAGTAAACGATTGTATAGTCCGAGTCGAGCATTGTGATAGGGTCGGTTGGCATGCGCTGGCGGTCGCCGGCGCCCTCGATCGCCGCGACCCGCGCCGGGGACGATTCGTTTGCAATCGGGTGACCGGGAAACTATGGTCGGGCGGCGAGGCGGCACCCCGGCCGGGCGTGAACCGTCGCCAGGGAGTGACGACGACCGTGAACACCGTGTCCATTGCGATGACCGGCGCCGGCGGCGCCGGTGTCATGACGGCGGGCCAGATGTTGTTGAGCGCCGCCGCCGAAGCCGGCCTCCTGGGATTGATGACACGCTCCTCGGGTCCGCAGATTCGAGGCGGCGAGGCGGCCGCCTTCGTCACCTTGTCGGCCGGTCCGGTGGACAGTCCCGCCGACGTGATCGACCTGCATATCGCCTTCGACTGGATGAACGTGGAGCGGTTCGCGGCCGAGCTTCCGCTCGGCACGGATTCGGTGGTCATTTACGACGACAAGGCGGGCGAGGTGCCCGGGTTGATCGCCTCCAGCGGCGCGCGCCGGATTCCGGTGGATTTCAAGGCCGCCACCGCCTCGGTCGCGGGCGGCCGGCCCAACATGGTGGGGCTCGGCATCATCAGCGCGCTGACCGGCATTCCCCAGGACAGCTTCGCCGACGTCATCCGCAAGTCCCTGGGCCTCAAGGGCGAGGACGCGGTGGCGTCGAGCGTCGGCGCGGTGGCCAGCGGCATCGAGATCGGCCGCGGCCTGGGCGCGTCCTGCCCGATCGACGGGATCGGCGACCAGATCGCGGCGGAGCGCTGGAACATCAGCGGCAACGAGGCGGCCGGCTTCGGCGCGCTGCGCGGCGGGGTGCGGTTCTGCGCCGCCTATCCGATCACCCCGGCGACCGAGGTCCTGGAGTGGCTGGCCCCCAACCTGGAGAAGGTGGGCGGCGCCCTGGTCCAGGCCGAGGACGAGCTTGCCAGCGTCAACATGATCATCGGCGGCTCGTTCGGCGGCACGCCGTCGGTCACCGCCACCGCCGGCCCCGGCCTCGCCCTGATGATGGAGAGCATCGGCCTCGCGGTGGCCTCGGAGACCCCGATCGTCGTCGTCGACGTGCAGCGCGGCGGCCCGTCGACCGGCATTCCGACCAAATCGGAACAGAGCGACCTCAACATCGCGCTCTACGGCCTGCATGGCGACGCGCCGCACCTGGTCACCGCGGCGCAGTCGATCGGCGACTGCCTGTTCACCACCCAGTGGTCCACCTATCTGGCGGAAGTCCTGCAGACCGCCGCCATCGTGCTGACCGATCAATCGCTCGGCCAGTCGCGCGCCGTCATCGACCGGCCGGCCGACCTGGCCTTCGTCGGTCAGCGCCGGGTCGTCGATCCGCAGGAGATGGCGACCTATCGCCGCTACGCGGTGACCGCCGACGGCGTGTCGCCGATGTCGATCCCCGGCATGCCCGGCGGCGCCTACGTAGCCGACGGCCTGGAGCATTCGATCGGCGGCCGGCCGTCGACCCAGGCCGCCGACCACCAGGAACAGCTCGACAAGCGGCAGCGC
>JANQGL010000374.1 GCA_028277325.1 Magnetospira sp. | reverse complement strand
CGCGGTCCCGCACGACGGCTACGACCTGAAGATGGGCCTGGCCGCGCCGGAAGTGTTCGCCCGGACCGCCCTGGAGGGCATGCATACCTACGCCGACGCGTTGTGCTTCACCCGCCACGTCGACCTGCGCCCCAACAACCTGCGCCCCAACAACCTGCCCGCCGAGGACCTGGAAATTCGCCAGCTGGCCGGGCCGATCTTCCGCACCCTCGGCGTCGCGACACCGGCCGGCTTCGACCTGGAGCCGACGCCGGAGCCGGCGGGCATTTCTTGACGCAGCCGTGGGTCACGCCGGCGCAACACAGCGGCGGCTCCCCGGAAGAACTTCCGAGAAGCCGCCGCGCTGACATCACAGACCGGCCGGCCGGAGAGACGCCCCGGCCGCCGTTGCTTCCTGAATGACCCACTACCGGCGACGACGACGCAACAGGGCCGTACCGGCGAACGCCAGCAGCGTCAGCGTCGCCGGCTCGGGGACCGCCGCCCCGCCGACGCCGCCTACGCCACCCCTCGTATCGCCGTAATGGTCGGCCAGGATGGTCAGGTCGGCGATCGTCACTCTGCCGTCGAGGTCGAAGTCCGCCGACATCCAGTTCACGCCGGCGCTCTGGCCGTAGTGGTCGGCCAGGATGGTCAGGTCGGCGATCGTCACCCTGCCGTCCAGGTCGGCGTCGCCGGGGACGGCGTCCCAGATCAGGGCCGAGCCGTGCAGGACCAGGTTACTACCGTCGTTCTCGAGCGCCGTGACGCCGGGATCCAGCACCCAGTGGTCGTCGCCGGGCCGGGCGCCGAGGGTCTCGCCGACGATCAGGTTCAGCGTGTCCGAGGTCAACGCCGCGCTGGTGAGGATCCGCATGTCGCCCAACTCGGACGGCTTGAGGTGGACCGAGGGCACGGGCAGGGACACGACCGTGTCCAGGTCCAGGACGTCGACGTTGCCGGTGACGGCGACCTGACCGAAGTCGTCGCCCGCCACGCCGCCGGCGCCGGTCACATGCACCTCCAGCGAAGGGTTGGCCGGGTTGGCGCCGCTGGTACCCAGCAGGTCCACGTGGCCGCTGACGGCCAACACGCCCGTCGGGGCGAACCCCGCCGCCCCCGTCTCGGTGACGGCGAGGGTCAGCTTGCTGGTGCCGCTGCTGCCGACCTGGACGGAGCCGGCGCCTTTGATCATCGTGGTCAGCGACGGATTGTTGTAGTCCATGACGAAATCGCCGCCGATCAGGTTCACCTCGACGGCGCCGCCGAGACTGGCGTTGTTCTTCGTCATGAACGTCCCGGCCACCACGTCGACGGAGCCGATGTTGTTGCCGGTGTTATCCAACATGACCTGGCCGTTCTGGCTGATCGCCGTCCACCCGCTGGCCTCGGAATTGAACGTGGTGAACTCGCCCTCCCCGCCGACCAGCAGCTTGCCGGCCTCGCCGCCGGGGACTCCGTCCAGGTCGAGATCGACGACGGCCTGAACCTTCAGCCTGCCGTTGCCGTCCTCGTACGGCGCGGCGATGCGGATCCGGCTGCCGCCGTTGGCAGCGTCCAGCCCGATGTAACCGCTTCCTCCAGCGTGCATTACGGTGATCGACGAATGGTTGCCCGGCGTGAAGGTCAGCCGGCGGTCGTCGCCGATGATCATGATGCCGTCTCCGTGCCTGGTGTTATTTTCCCGGCCGCCGATGACGTAGTCCACCTTGCCCGCGCCGATCATCGGCACGCCCGCAGCCGGGAGCTGGTAGGTCTGCACCCACACCTGGGCGCCGTCCTCGATGGCGTACGGCTGGGCGCCCATGTAGGCGGCGTCGGGCGTCCGGAGATACAAGCCCGAGCCGCTCCGGAGATTCAACATGCCGCTGGTGCTGGTCAAGGCGGCGCCGACCCGCATGATGGCCCCGCCTTCGACGTTGACGGTGGCGCCGTCCATGGCGTTGTGATCGTTCCAGCCCCCCGTGGGAAAGACGCCCTCCCCGCTGGAAGTGCCGCGCGGCAGGACCAGGACGCTGCCGTCCTTGACGTTCAGCGTCTTACCGGCCAGCGGCGTGTTGTCCAGGTCCACGTAGCGGGCATAGGAGTTGATCGTCGTGAAGGTCCCGCCGAGGGCGTCGGCCAGCTGGAATTCCCCGTTGCCGCGGAGGTTCACGACGTCCCCGTTCAGCGTGGCGCCCTGGATTTTCATCTGGGTGCCCGCCTGGGAGAGGAACTCCAGGTCGCCGGCCGTACTGCTGACCGTACCCCGGAAGACCAACTTGGACCCGTAGTCGTTGCTGAATCCCAGCCTGCCGTTGCCCAGCGCCGCCAGGCCGCGGAAGATCTCCTTGTCGCCGCTGCCGGGGCCGAAGGCGTACTCGGTCGTGTCGCCGCTACTGCTCCGGATGCCGTAGTACAGGCCGTACCCGCCGTCGCCGGTGGACAGTTCCGCCAACCCGGGCAGTTCGGTGACCGCCGAATCCAGGATCGCCCCGGCCGCCAGGTCCACGTTCTTGGACGGGCCGCTATAGTGGAAGACCATGCCGCCCCCGGCCTTGCGGACGGCGGCGCCGGCTTCGACGGTGACCACCTTGGTCTCCGCCGAGTTGTACTCGATCACGCCATCTTCCTTGACGGTGACGGAAGCCGCCGAGTCCAGAGAGCCATCCGCGTCGGTCCGCAGCCACCCGGACGCGAAGGTGCCGTTTTCCACCCGGACCTTCTCGCCGCCGACGACGACCGGGCCCGTGCCCAGCGAGCCGACGGCCGCGGCGGTCAGCCCGCCGCCGAAGACGTTGGTGCCGCCGGAATAGCTGTTGGCGTGGGAAAGGACCAGCCGGCCGGTCCCGGTGGCCTTGGTGAGGGCGTAGGAGCCGCCGGATTCGGCGACGGTGCCGGAAAGGGTCAGGTCCTTGTGATTCCCGGACCACGACATGGCGACGTTGAAGTCGCCGTACAGGGTCACCTTACCCGACAACTCCTGGTCGGGCCCGTTGGGCGCCAGGCTGCCGCCGGCGACGTCCACGTCCATCGAGAACGGGGCGGAAGAGGGGTCGGCCAGAACGATGTTGCCGCCGGGCTCGGCGCGGAACCTCTGGCCCGCCACGGCCGTGGGGGCCACCAAGAGGTGCAACGTGCCGCTGTCCTTGGCCAGGACGTCGCCGGTTCCCAACGTGTCGGCGTTGTGGACGACGGCCCGCCCGCTCACCACCTCCAAGCCGCCGGACCAACCCGAGGTGTCCAGGGCGTCCAACTCCAGATCGGCCGGGCCGCCGCCCTTGATGATCTTGCCCGAACCGGTGATCTCCCCGGTAAGCCACACGTCGGTAGCCCCGGCCGTGTTGCCAGCCGTGTCAATGCGCGAATCCGACAGCACGGTCAGCATCCCAGCCACTTCCTGATTTTTCCGGCGGCCGCCTTGGTTGGTGTCCCCCAGCAACGTCCCGCCGTGCAACGTGATGTCGTTGTTCCAAACATAGGGATTGGAACTCTGGCCGCTCAATCGACAGTGGCCGTCCGCCAGGACGGTGATCGTGCCGTCCCCGAGAGACCGGAGCGTCAACCACGCCGCCTGGCCGGACCCGCCGACGGTAACCGCCCCGTTGATGGTGTTGTCGTCGCTGGTCAAGTCCAGGCTGCCGGCGATCATGTTGATCGCGCCGTCGCCGATGACCGGCACCCAGATCTGCGAGTCGGCAGCGTACGTACTCCTCCACTCGATGCTCGTCTCGATCTCAAGCGTAGGCGTAGGCGTCGTCCCCCCGGCCGCCCTCACCGGGTTCAGGCGGACATAGTCCCGGACCTCCAACGTACCGACCGTCACGTTGGCGTCCAACTCCACCGAGATGTTACTGACGTTGTTGAAGATGGCCCTATCGCCCGTGCCCGGCACGCCCGGATTGTCGGCCGGATCGCGCCACTCGGCCGAATCCGACCAGAGGCCGGACCCGCCGGTGCGATAATAGTCCTCGGCCAATCCGATGGATGACATCCCCAAACACACAATCGCAATTACCGCTATTGAATTCCTCATTTTCACGCTCCTTTCCTTGGCCCCAACTGATGAAACAACAAGTGAAACAACCCGTATGCCTCCCGGATGTAAGTGGTCTTACGGTTCAGGCCCAGACCCGGTTCGATGTGTCCGCCGGCCGCCCATGCCGATCGGCACGGGGCGCTTTGAAGAGCTAGTACCTCACTGGCCGAGAATACGAGATAACTACGTCGGACCTGTTCCCGGCACGATGACCATGACTTGTCAACACTTGACCGAGCAACTCAACCTTCGCGATTCTTGCGACATTATAATAGGATCAGGCCCATCCGTCAAGGCTTCTTTCAGGAGTTGCAGGAGTTGTTTAAGCGATAGCGCGATTTGACTTTGGAGACGAAATCCCTGTGAAAACGACGACGAAAAGGGTCACAACAAGCCAGGACCATTTGCGGTATATGCGATTAATTTCGCTGCCAGGCGTGCGGCGGTGAACTCGGTGACGCTCTGGCCCGGAACCGGGGCGGTCTCGACCACGTCGGCGGCCCAGACGGTCCTGCGCCGGGCTACCGCCCGCAGGGATTTATAAATAGAACGGCTTGTTTCCAGCGAAAAGTGTCATATTTCCGTGAGTCTC
>JANQGL010000322.1 GCA_028277325.1 Magnetospira sp. | reverse complement strand
GGCCGAGCGGGTGGCCGACAAGCTCGGCTGCCGGCCGGACGCCCTGATCGACCTGGCCGGCCTGGTGCCCGGCGCCGATCCGCCGGACCCGGACACCGTCGAGGCCCGCCTGCACCGTCTGCTGCGCGAGCGCGACACCATGGGGCCGGTCAACCTGCGGGCCGAGCGGGAGGCAACCGAACTGACCGAGCAGATGGACACCCTGCGCCACGAGCGGGAAGACCTGCTGGCCGCGATCGACAAGCTGCGGCGCGGCATCGCCGAGCTGAACCGCGAGGGCCGGCAGCGGCTTCTCGCGTCGTTCAAGGAGGTGGACCGGCACTTCCAGGACCTGTTCGGGCGCCTGTTCGGCGGCGGTCACGCCCATCTGACCCTGACCGAGACCGACGATCCGTTGGAGGCGGGGCTGGAGATCATGGCCTCGCCGCCCGGCAAGAAACTACAGTCGCTGTCCCTGCTGTCGGGCGGCGAGCAGGCGCTGACCGCGCTGGCCCTGCTGTTCGGGGTGTTCCTGACCAACCCGGCGCCGATCTGCGTGCTCGACGAGGTCGATGCGCCGCTCGATGACGCCAACGTCGACCGCTTCTGCACCCTGTTGGCCGAAATCGCGGGGTCCGGGACGACCCGCTTCCTGGTGGTGACCCATCACCGCATGACGATGGCGCGAATGGACCGGCTGTTCGGCGTGACGATGCAGGAACGCGGCGTCTCGAAACTGGTTTCGGTCGACCTGCAACGGGCCGAAAGGCTGCGCGAAGCGGGTTGAGAGCCCCCCTCGTATCGACCGATTCGCTTTGTTTATCATATGATTAAAGGGGGGGTTTTCCTCCTTGACAGGGGGTGGGGCGGAAAGTATTGTCCGTTCGCGTTCGAGACGCGGATCCGGCCGTGTCTGGTGAGGGTCGTTGCGTTTCGTCATGACCGAAGAGCCATCTCCCGACCCGTTCGAGGACTTGGAGGCCCGTCTGAGACGGGCGCGGGGAGGGACCAGCGAGGATGACGCGGGCGATCGTTCCGGCGAGCGGCGCGGCGTCATGCGGGGCTTGGGACAGGCTTTGCGGATCTCGACGGAACTGGTCGCGGCGCTGATTGTCGGCGTCGGACTCGGCTACTTCGCGGATACGATGTTGGAGACCGCGCCGTTCGGGCTGATCGCGGGGGTGTTCCTCGGAGCCGCGGCGGGGGCGATGAACGTCTATCGCGCCGCCGCGGGTTTGGGTGGGACGCCGGGGTTTCCGCGGTCCCGTGAAGACGAGCAAGGGTCGGGGTCCGGCGACGCGGGCAACACCTGAGCGGGAACAGACAGCGTAACAGGGGGCGCCCGTGGCCGATCCGCTGCATCAGTTCGAAGTCGTTCCGATCATCCCGCTGGAGATCGGAGGAATCGATGCCTCGCTGACCAATGCCGGCGCCTTCATGCTGCTGGCCGTGGCCACCATCTCCGTGTTCATGATCGCCAGCGTGCGCGGCCGCGATCTGGTGCCGGGACGCTGGCAGTCGCTGGCCGAACTGTCCTACGAATTCGTCGCCAACATGATCCGCGACAACGTGGGGACCGAGGGACGGCGCTATTTCCCGTTCGTGTTCTCGCTGTTCATGTTCATCCTGTTCGGCAATCTGCTGGGGCTGATCCCTTACGCGTTCACCTTCACCAGCCACATCATCGTCACCTTCGCGATGGCGATGTTCGTGTTCCTGGGCGTGACCTCCATCGGCATCGCCCTGCACGGCGTGAGGTTCCTCGGCTTCTTCGTGCCGTCCGGGGTGCCCAAGCTGATGCTGCCGCTGCTGGTGCCGATCGAGATCATCTCCTACCTGTCGCGCCCGGTCAGCCTGTCGATCCGTCTGTTCGCCAACATGACCGCCGGCCACACCATGATGAAGGTGTTCGCCGGGTTCGTGGTGATGCTGGGCGTCGGCGGCGTCGCGCCGCTGGCGGTCGACGTGGCGCTGACCGGCTTCGAATTTCTGGTCGCCTTCCTGCAGGCCTATGTGTTCACGGTGCTGACCTGCCTGTACCTGAATGACGCGATCCATCTGCACTGAGGGCGTTGACCCCCTCCGTTCGAATACCATCCATCTAAAGAGGAACTAGGACCATGGAACTTGATGCCGCGAAGATGATCGGTGCCGGTCTTGCCGTGATCGGCCTGTCCGGCGTGGGTGCGGGTATCGGCAACATCTTCTCCTCGCTCATCGGCTCCATCGCCCGCAACCCGGCCGCCCGGGGCCAGGTCTTCGGCCTGGCGATGCTCGGCTTCGCGCTGGTCGAGGCGGTGGCCCTGTACGCCCTGCTGATTTCGTTCCTGATCCTGTTCACCTGATCCCACAAGCGGGATCGGACCGCGATCGCCGCGATCGGCGGCTGGCGGTCCGGCATGGCGGGAGCACGTGATGGCGTTTTCTCGACTCCTTTGGGCGACCGTGGCGGTGGGGCTGCTGGGCGGCGCCGGGGTGGCGCGGGCGGCCGGCATGCCGCAGCTCAACCCCGAGGTCTTCCCGCCGCAGCTGGTGTGGCTGGCGGTGTCGTTCCTGATCCTCTATCTGGTGATGGCGCGGATCGCCCTGCCGCGGGTCAGCCAGGTCCTGGAGGAACGCCAGGACCGCATCGAGTCCGATCTCAAGAAGGCGGAGCAGCTCAAGGGCGACGCCGAGGCGGCCGAGCGCGCCTACGAGGCCGGATTGGCCGAGGCGCGGGCCAAGGCCCAGGCGGCGATCCGCGCGGCCAACCAGGCGGCGTCCGAAAAGGCGCAGCAGGACCTGGGCGACCTGGCGGCGCGGCTGGCCGGCGAGGTGGCGCGGGCGGAGGCGGCGATCGCCGAGGCGCGCGACGCGGCGATGGCCAACCTGGAAGCGGTATCGGTCGAACTGGCGCGGGCGACCGCCGAGCGTCTGGCCGGGTTCGAGGTGGACGAGCGCACGGCGCGTGCCGCCTATGACGCGGTGACGAGGGAGCGCCAATGATGCAGGCCCATGCGAGCGAGGCCGGGGCGGCGATGCCGCACGACGTGGCCTTTTACCTGACCCCCGAGTTCTGGGTTTTCGTCGCCTTCGTGATCTTCATCGGTCTGGTGGCGCGGCCGGCGTACCGGATCGTCACCGCCGCCCTCGACGATCGGGCCGAGACGATCCGCAAGAAGCTCGACGAGGCGGAACGCCTGCGCATCGAGGCCAAGGACCTGCTGTCCACCTATCAGCGCAAGCAGCGCGAGGCGGCCGAGGAGGCGGAGCGCATCGTCGCCCACGCCCAGCGCGAGGCCGAGCACATCCGGGCCCAGGCGGTGGGCGACCTGGAGAACGCGATCCGGCGTCGCGAGGCGCAGGCCAAGGAGCGCATCGCCCAGGTGGAGGCGCGCGCCGTTGCCGACGTGCAGGCCACGGCGTCCGACCTGGCCCTTGCCGCGGCGCGGCGGATCATCACCGAGCAGATGACCGCCGACTCGTCGGCCCGCCTGATCGACGACGCGATCGGCGAACTGCCGTCGAAGCTCAACTGACGACGTATCCGCCGGGTTTCCGGCGCGCTGCGGCACGGCATTCTCGACCGGCGCGGGCTTGTCCCGCGCCGGTTTTTCGATCCAGGAACGCCAGGGACGCGGCGCGATCCCTAGCCGGGAAGACGGGCGGCGGGGATCGCCCCGCCGCCCGTCCCCCGATCCGTCGGATCTTGGAGGTTACTGATAGGTCGGCGTCGGCTTCGGCGCGTCCTGCGGCGCCGGCTGGCCGGGCGCCGGCGGCTGGCCGTAGGGGGCCGCGTAGCCGAACGGCGGGGTGAAGCGGCGCTGCTGGTGCCATTGCTGCATGGCGTCGGCCCGCTGCTTGGCCCAGTCGCGGCGCTGGCCGGCCATGGTGTCCATGTCGCGCCGCCGGTCGAACGACCGGCGGGTGTGGAACTGGCGCATGGTCTCCATGTCCTGGCGGGTGATCGGGGCGAACGCGTCGGCCGTCGCCCGGTTGGCGTCGGCCAGCGTCTGCATGGCCTGACGCTGCTTCTCGGCGGCCGCCTTGAAGGCGTTCAGGCGCGCGTCCTGCTCGGCCGGCTCGACCGGGCCGAAGCGGTCGCGCAACGAGGCCTCGCGCATTTCCTGCTCGGCCTCCCACAGCGCCCGCAGGGCATCCAGGCGGTTCCGCCAGGCGTCCTGGCTGCGCGACCAGCGCTCGGTCATCCGCTCCTGGGCCTCGGCCTGGAGCTGCCGACCGTATTCCTGCATCTTCTTGCCGTATTCCTCGATCTGCCGGGTCGTCCGCGCCTGGGCCTCGGCCAGGGTCTCGGCGTCGGCGGCCTGGGTGGGCGCCGCGAAGGGACCGTAGGGTCCGTAGATCGGCATCGGCATCGGCTGCGCGTTCGGCATGGTCGGCGCCGCCGTCTGCGGGTAGCCGGTCGGCGCGGCCCCGTCGGCCGCCTGGGCGCCGGGCGCAGCCACCGCCAGGAAGGTGGCGAGCGCGGTCGTGGCAAGGAGCTTTTTCATGGTGAATCCCCCGAGTGAGTGGTCGTTTTGACGACCGACCGCGCGGCGGCGCGGCCGGGATGTGGCGGTCAGATTATATTAGTGCGCTCTAATATACAAGCCCGTGTTTGAGTCCGGCGGATGGAAAATCGTCCCGCCGGCTCAGGCGGCGCGCCGGTCGAGATGATCGGCGATGGCGCGGGCCCGGGCCAGACTCTCCGCAAGCACCTCGCGGTCGGCGTAGACGCCGTTGATTTCCAGGGTCGCCGACAGGCCGCCCGGCAGCGGCAGCCGGCCGAGCACGGACTCGAACGGAATGTTGCCCCACCCCAGGGGAAGGTGGATGTCGCCCATGCCGTAGGCGATCTGCTCGCGATAGTTGGCGTTCGACAGGGTGGGCGCGCGCCCGAACGAGTCGTGCAGGTGCAAATGACGGGTCAGCGGCGCCAATTCGATCAGGTCGGCCGCCAGGTCCACGCCACGGTGGCAGGCCGCCAGATGGGCATGGCTGAGATCGATGGTGCCGCGCAGGTTGGGATGGTCGACCGCCGCGATCTGCGCCGCCACGCTGGCCGGCGAGATGCCGTGGTTGTCGAGCCGGCCGGTGACCGACTCCAGGACCACCGGCATGTTCTCCAGGGCCAGGACGACGCCCCGCGTCTCGGCATGGCGGGCCAGACCGGCCAGCGCCGCGCGCTCCTGTTCGAGCAGGCGCTCGCGGTCGGCGACCAGGGCCTCCGGCGCCACCCAGCCGGGATGGATCACCATCACCGACGCCTCGACGGCTTCGCAGAAGTCGACCGAGGCCCGTGCCACGGCGCGGTGCAGGTCGGCGCGATCCAAGTCCATGAAGTTGAGGATCAGGGGCGCGTGCACCGTGGTGGCGAGGCGGTGCGCCCGGACCGCCTCGACGACCTGGCGCAGCCGGGTCGGGTTGAGGGCGCCGCCGACGATCGCCGCGCAATGGGTCGCCGACAGTTCCGCGTGGTCGAACCCGATATCGGCGATCTCGCCCAGCCGCCGGTCGAGTTTCGCCGGGTCGTCCGAGACGACCATCGCGCCGATGCTATCGATCCGTTTTCGCATCCGTTTCTCCCGCGCTCAGGCCTCCTGTCACCGCCCCACCCCTCCCGAATACCCGATGGACGGTTTGAAAAAATGAAAAACTTTGATGACGCGTCGCACCACGATGGCCGGCCCGGGGTCCGGGTTCTCCACTAAAGAATAGTGTTCAGGGGTCCGCGAGGGTGGAAGATGGCGCATGATTCTTGGTCATCATCGCGCTGGGCGTCGGAGTCGCAGGGAGACGCAGCCTGATGGCGCTCATCGACGGCCGCGCCAGGATTCGCATGCCGCACGATCAGGCCCGTCCGGATATCGAGGACATCCGCACCTGCCGCCGCTGGATCCGGCAGGGCGCGCCGAACAACCGAACCCGGCGCCTCGGTCAGGCCATGGCGACGCCTTTGCCGTCGAGGACCTGCTTGAGCTCGCCGCTGGCGTGCATCTCGCGCACGATGTCGCAGCCGCCGACGAACTCGCCTTTCACGTAGAGCTGCGGAATGGTCGGCCAGTTGGTGAACGCCTTGATTCCCTCGCGCAGCTGCGGGTCCTCGAGCACGTTGATCCCCTTGAACTTGACGCCCGAATCGCTGAGCACCTGAACCACCGCGGCGGAAAACCCGCATTGCGGGAACATCGGGGTGCCCTTCATGTACAGCACCACGTCGTTGTCGGTGATGTCCCGGCGAATGCGCTCGAAAACCGGATTGTCGCTCATGGATCACTGTCCCCTCGAAACGGATATATGCATGGGCAAGCATATGGGAGACGCGGCGATCCCTGTCAACCGGCGGCCGGCTCACCGCGGCCGACCCACCGGCGGGCCGCGCACCGGCCAGGCGTAGACCGCGAGGCCGCACCAGATGCAGCCGAACGCCAGCAGGTGGGCGCCGGTGAACGGTTCGCCGAACACCAGCACGGCGACCGCGAACTGGATGCTGGGATTGATGAACTGCATCAGCCCCACCGTGCCGAGGCGCAGCCGCCGGGTCGCCATCGCGAACAGCAGCAGCGGCAGCGCGGTGACCGGTCCGGCGGCGATCAGGGACAGGCTCTCGGCGGCGTCGCGTCCGAACGCGGTCCACCCCGCGAGGCCGCCGACGGCCACCGCCACGAAGGCCGGGGGGGCGAGCAGGGTGGTCTCCACGGCCAGGCCGACCAGGGCCTGGGTCGGCGCCAGTTTGCGCAGCAGGCCGTACAGCGAGAAGGTCACGGCGAGCACCAGGGCGATCCACGGGAATTCGCCGACCCGCAGCACCATCACCGCGACGCCGGCGAACACCAGCCCCATGGCCACCGCCTGGCGCCGATCCAGCCGCTCGCCCAGGAACACCCGGCCGAAGCCGACCATCACCAGGGGAAAGATGAAGTATCCCATGGACGACTGCAGGGTGCGGTCGGTGCCCACCGCGTGGACGAAGGTCATCCAGTTGAGGGACACCATGGCGGCGCTGGCCACGAAGATGCGCAGCAGACGCGGGGTGGCCAGGACCTCCAGGAAGTCGCGGCGCCGGCCGATCAGCAGCACCGCCGGCACGGTCACCGCCATCGCCCACAGGATGCGGTGCGCCACCACCTCCCACGGCGGGACGTCGGCGACCAGCTTGAAGTACAGCGTGAACAGGCCCCAGATGCCGTAAGCCGCGGCGGCCGACAGCAAGCCGGCGCGAACGGTCGGCGACAGACCGCCCGCCGGGGCGGCATCGGACGAGGGGGCGGTCAAGGGCTCAGGCCGGAACCCCGGTGGTGAGCTGAAGGGCGTGCAGCTCGCCGTCCATGCCGTCCATCTTGCCCTGCAGGGCGGCGTAGACCATCTGGTGCTGCTGGACCCGCGTCTTGCCGCGGAAGGCCTCGGACACCACCTTGGCCGCCAGGTGGTTGTTGTCGCCCACCAGATCCTCCACCGTGACCTCGGCGTCGGGCAGGGCCTCCTCGATCATCGCCTTGACGGCGTCGGGCTGCACGGGCATGGCGGGCTCCCTCGGTTTGGCTGGCCGGCGGAACCGGTATAAGGCCGCTTCCGGGGCCTGTCAACGCGGCGCCTGAATACAATAATAAGTATTGTTTTTATGCTTGATTCTTTTTTTGAGAGCATTCATCCTCTATATGGATGGCAACGTCCTGCCTTCCTAAACCATGGATGGCAAACTTGAGGAGACGCTGACAATGACCCGATTTGCCGCCTTCGCCGCCTCCCTGCTGACCCTCGCCCTTATTCTGCCCGGTACCGCGCAGGCCTTCGACGTGCGGGCCGGCCCGATCTGGAACAACGACGACGCCCAAGCGAAGTGCCCCCACGTCTGCCAGTGGTATGGCGGCTGGAACGGCAACTGGACGACCACAGAGCCCGGCGTGATGTCGGTCTGCGGCTGCAAGGCCGAGGCCCAGGGCTCGGGCAACGACGCCAATGCCGGTCCGATCTGGAGCAACCAGGACGCGCCCGGAAAATGCCCGCCGGCCTGTCAGTTCTACCAGGGCTGGAACGGCCAGTGGCGGACCACCCAACCCGGCGTGATGTCGGTCTGCGGCTGCAACGAGACCTGGCACTGAACCCTTTCCGAGGCTCCCTGGCCCGGCGTGGAGCGTTCCTCATCGTCCCTCGGACGTTTCCACGCACCCAACCTGAACCCGGCGCTGTCGCGCCGGGTCGTTTCCCTTGCGGTCGCGTGTCGGCGGTTCGGCGCGGACGGTCAGCCGCCCATGAACGCCGGCATCCAGTCCTCGTGGAGGATCTTCAGGTCGGTCAGCGGCAGGGGCGCCGATCCGGCCACCGCGATCCGGTCGCCGCCGGTCCGGCCGATGACCCGGGCCGGCACGTTGGCCTGGAAGGCGCGCGTCATCGCCTCGTCCTTCTCGTCGGTGGCGATCAGGTAGCGGGCCTGGTCCTCGCCGAAGAACCAGGCATGGGCCGGCATGGCGCCCGGCGGGGCGTCGAGCATGCAGCCGATGCCGCCGGCCAGGGCCATTTCCGCCACCGCCACCAGCAGGCCGCCGTCCGACAGGTC
>JANQGL010000310.1 GCA_028277325.1 Magnetospira sp. | reverse complement strand
TTCTCGCGGCCCGGGTCGGTGGCGGCGCGGAACGTGCCCCGCTCGGTCCAGACGCCCTGCCACTTGGCCTCGGTTTCCTTGAAATTGTAGCGCGACATGATGTTCCGTCTCGGGTGGCCGGCCGCGGCCGGGGGCGGGGAAGAGGGTGACTGCCGGCGGCGCGTCGGATCAGCCGCCGCCGGACTGCACGGTGGCGCGCCGCATCTGGCGGGCCCGCAGCAGGATGGCGTTCTCCATGTCGGTCGCCGTCTGCTGCGGCACCGCGCTGTCGCGCCAGTCGGCGCCGACCCGCACCTGCCGGAACACCGCGACCCGCACGCCGTCGGCCCGCAGCGCCCGGCTGAGGATGTAGACCTGGAGCTTGAACCGCTCGTTGGGGGCCTCCTGGGGGGTGTGCCAGTCGGTGAGGATCACCCCGCCGAACGGATCGGCCGAGGTGATCGGCATGAAGCTCAGGGTGTCCAGGCTGGCCCGCCACAGGTAGCCGTTGACGCCGAGCCCGCCGCCCTGTTCCTCCGGGGCGGCCTTGTCGTCCCCCCACAGGGTCAGGCCGCCCTCGCCGAACACGGTTTCCCGCTTGCCGTAGTTCTTGGGGTCGTAGGGGTTTTCCCAGCCCGGGTTGTTCTTGTCGCAGGCCGCCAGGCCACCGCCGATCATCAGGCAGGACACCGCGACCGCCAGCCGCCTGCGAGTCCGCCCTCGGGCATCGTTCCGGTTCATGCGCGCATCCTGTTCCGTCGCGGCGAACGCGCCGCCGCTCGCTGTCTCGATCGGCGTTTTTACAACGCCCGCGGCCGGCATGGCAAATCCCCTGTTGGCGGCGCCACGCTCTCCCGGCCGGCCGCGCGAGCCCTGCGGTGGATTGATTTGTTGTACAAATAACACACTGAGCCTGGAACGACACAGAACGCCCGTGATCCGTCTTGACCCGAAGCGCGGTAAGTGGCGGTATGGGGATGCATCGAACGCGTCACCGGGCGACTGCTCGGATGTTCACCCGAATCGCAAGAGAGGAAAGCTATGAAAAAGGTTCTCTCGGCCACGACCGCCCTGGTCAGCGCCACCATGCTGGTCGCCCCGGCCCAGGCCGCCGATCCGATCCAGATCCAGGTCGGCGGTTTCATGGAGCAGTGGGTTGGCTACGCCGACAACGACTCCCTGAACAACACCGTTGACCGCGCCGAGTTCGACACCAAGTCGGACACCGAGATCTTCTTCCGCGGCTCCACCACCCTGGACAACGGCCTGCGCGTCGCCGTCCGCGTGGACATGGAAGGCGATCACCCGGCCGGTGCCAACGACGACAGCTTCCTGACCGTGTCGTCCGACACCTACGGCACCCTGATCATCGGTCAGACCAAGCACGCCGCCTATGACATCCAGCACGACGCGCCGGACGTGGGCATCGGCCTCACCGACGGCGACACCGGCAACTGGATCACCGCGCCGGGTGGCTTCGCCGGCCGCACCAACAGCTTCGGCCTGCCGAACGTGATCGGTGCCAACGACTCCAACAAGGTCAAGTATATGACCCCGTCGTTCTACGGCCTGACCCTGGGCGCCTCCTACTCCCCGGAAGAGGCTGACGGCAACGGCCAGCCGAACCGTCGCGTGACCGCCACCGGTCCGGCCTGGAGCGCGGGCGGTATCTTCGAGACCGAGTTCGAGGGCGTCGGCATCGCCGTGAACGCCGGCGTTGCCCGGGTCGGCAACGAGCGGATCAACGCCACCACCGCCAACGCCGTGACCTCGGCGACCCTGTACGAGGCGGGCGGCAGCCTGTCCTACGCCGGCTTCACCCTGCAGGGTGGCTGGCTGCGCACCAAGTCGAGCGACACCCAGCGGGCCCAGACCGTCAGCGCCGTGTCGATCGACGGCTATGGCTACAGCGTCGGCCTGTCCTACGCCACCGGCCCCTACGCGGTGTCGCTCAGCTACGGCCACAACGAGGAAGAGGGCCTGGTGAACGACAACGACCAGGACGAGGAAGACGCCTGGATGCTGTCCGGCCGCTACGACCTCGGTGCGGGCGTCAGCCTGCGCGGCTCGATCTTCTCGCAGGAGTACACCGGCGAGGTCCAGAACGACGGCGGTGCCGACGACAACGATGGCTGGGGTGTCGTGACCGGCCTGCGCGTCGACTTCTAAATTCGGGACATCCGGGTTTCCGGGAAAGGGCGGCCCTCGGGCCGCCCTTTCTTGTTCGCCGGCCGCGGGATCGGGCGTCTCGCGGCGGCCCCCGTTCCGCCGGATCCCGAACCGCCGGGAACGGCCCCGACAACCGAACCGGACGCGTTCCGATCCGGTTGGACCGAACGGCGGTTCAACTGCTCGTGAAAAGGCCGACCACGATGTCCGTCGGGTCGAGAGCTAGGCCGTCTCCCGTTCCGCCATCGAAACCGGCCATCAGGGAATAGGATCCGGCCGATCCGCCGTTCGCGTCGGCGTGCCACAGTTCGCCGTTGCCGTTCACGGTGTTCCGGTAGTACAGGAACACGTCCTGCGCCGGATCGTCGGTGTTGATTTCCGTGAACGCCTTGGTGGTGGTGGTGGTCCCGAACGACATCGCCGTCAGGGCGGCGAACGCGGCGGTGAAACCGGCCCGGCTCCCTACGCTGACGAAGTTTCCGTGCCAGGAGCCGCCGGAGAGCGACAGGGCCTGCAGGGCGCCGCCGCCGAGGCCGGCCAGGACCGACTGGGTGGTGAAGATGCGCAGGGTGTCCAGGGCGGTGTCGAAATCCACAATGCTGTCCGTCGACCCTGCTCCGAGCGAACTGTAAAGAAAGGCGAAGACATCGGCGCCGGCGCCGCCCTCCAGGACGTCGCTTCCGAGATTTCCGTTTACGTAATCGTTGCCGTCTCCCCCGGACAGCTGGTCGTCGCCGTCGCCGCCAAGCAGGGTGTCGGCGCCCGCGTCGCCGTGGAGGGTGTCATTCCCCAGGTCGCCGGACACATGGTCATTGCCGCCGCCGCCGTGGAGGGTGTCGTTGCCGGTTGACCCGTACACTTGATCGGCGTTGTCGGACCCCAGAACCCGCTCGATGCTGGCCAGGGTATCGGTGACCGGCATGGGAACCAGATTGTCGTAATTCAGAAATCCCGTATCCAAGCTGACCGTGACGGGATTGACGAAACCGGACAGGTCGAGGGTGTCGATCCCCGATCCGCCATCGTAATGGGCGCCGCCGGCCGAGGCGATCTCCGCGACCAGGGTATCGGCCCCGTCGTTGCCGAACAGGGTGTCGGTCCCGCCGAGGCCGCTCAGGGTGTTGTCGCCGCTGTTGCCCGTGAGCGTGTTGTCGCCGGTGGTGCCGGTGCCGTCGATCGCGGTCGAGCCGGTCAGCGTGAGGTTTTCCACCTCGCTTCCGAGGGCATAGCTGACGGAGGACTGGACGGTGTCCGTTCCCTCCCCGGTATATTCCGTCACCGTATCGGCGGCGCTGTCGACCGCATAGGTATCGTCGCCGATCCCCCCCGCGAGGGCGTCGTCGCCGATGCCGCCGTCGAGGTGGTCGTCGCCGTCCTCGCCGTACAGGACGTCGTCGCCGGCGAGCCCGAACAGGCTGTCGTCGCCGCTCCAGCCTTTCAACTCGTCGCCCGACGATCCGCCGGTCAGGTGGTCGGCGAACCCCGATCCGTCGAGAGTCTCGAACCCGCTCAGGGAATCGGTCACGGTGTTGCCGCCGCTGACATAGGACGCGGTCCCGCTGCTCAGGCTCGCGGTCACGCCGGCCGTCATGTTGACGAAGCTCAGGGTGTCGCTGCCGGAGCCGCCGTCGTAGGAGGCGGCGCCGGTCGACGCGCCGGCGTTGATCCAATCGTTCCCGGCTCCGCCGTCCACCGTGTCGTCGCCGCCCGCGCCGTCGAGCACGTTGTCGTAGTCATTCCCCAGCAGCACGTTGTCGCCGCCGTGACCGGTCCCGTCGATTGTTCCGGAACCGTGCAGGGTGAGATCCTCCACGTTGGCGGCCAGGGTGTAGTCGACGGTCGAGAACACGGTGTCGCTGCCCTCGCCGGCGTTCTCGGAGACCACGTCGGCGGTTTCGGTGACGAAATACCAGTCGTCGCCGGCGCCCCCGGAGAGGGTGTCGACACCGCCCTCGCCGTACAGGACGTCGTCGCCGGCCAGACCGTCGAGGGTATCGGCGCCGCCGCCGCCCCACAGAGTCTCGCCGTCGGTGGTTCCGGTCAGCACGTCGTCGTGGTCGGAGCCGTCGAGCACCTCGAATCCCTGGAACGCGTCGGCCAGGGAATCGGTGCCGTCGGTATAGGCGACCGTGCCGGTGGTCAGGCTGGCCTCCACACCGGTCGTGAAATCCTCGAAGCTCAGGGTGTCGTTGCCGGTACCGCCGTGATAGGTCGCGGTGCCGGTCGAGACACCGGCATTCACCCTGTCGTCGCCGGCGGCGCCAAAGATCGTGTCGTCACCTCCGTTACCGATCAACAGGTTGGAAGCGTCGTTTCCGAACAGATGGTTGTCTTCGGAATTGCCGGTGGCGGTCAGGGTGTCGGTCCCCTCCAGGTGCAGCTTCTCGACATTGGCCGGCAGCGTGAAGTCGACGCTGGAATACACCGTATCGGTGCCCTCGCCGGCATTCTCGGTGACCGTGTCGCCGGCGCTTCCGACGAAGTACTTGTCGTTGCCGTCGCCGCCGGCCATGACGTCGTCGCCGGATCCGCCGCGCAGGATGTCCGTGCCGCCGCCGCCGTCCAGCACGTCGTTTCCATCGCCACCATTCAGCAAATCGGCGCCATCGCCGCCGTACAGGGCGTCGCTGCCTTCGTCGCCGTTCAGGGCGTCGTCGCCGGCATCCCCGTACAGGGTGTCGTCGCCTTCGTCGCCGATGATGTTGTCGTCGCCGTCGTTGCCGTGGATGGTGTCGTTGCCGCCGGTGCCGTCCGCCGACGCGAACTCGGCCGCGAAGTAGTCCAGAAGATCGTCGATGTCGTCGTCGCTGCCGACATCGTCGGTATCCGGGATGTCGCCGCTGATCGAATCGTTGCCCGGCCCGCCGTAGATGATGTCGTCGCCCAGGCCGCCGGCGATGGCGTCCCGGCTGCCGCCTTTGGGGAAGCCGCCGGGCGGGTAATCGTCCGGCGTATCGCCGATCAGGAGGTCGTCGCCGTCGCCGCCGTAGAGGGCGTCGCCGAGAACGGTCGTGCTCGCCGTATCGATCGTGCCGGTGAGGGTGTCGTCGCCGGCGGTGCCGGTCGTGACCTGCCAGCCCTTCACCACGTCGTTGTCGCCGCCGGACCCCGAAGTGGTCAGATCGTTGGCGTTGTCGTCGTTGTGTCCCTGAAGGGCCTGGTCGGGCGGTGGCTGGGTCGTTCCCCCATCGGAATTACTGCCGGTGTTCGCGTTGCCGCCGCCGGTCGCGTCGCCGGTCGTGCCGCCGGTCGTGCCGCCGCCGATCAGCTGGTTGACGCCGCCGAGCAGCGAATCGAGACCGCCTCCGCCGGGCAGGTCGGTGTCGGAGTCGCCGCCGGCGAGGGCGTCGTCCTCACCCTGGGGTTCACCCCCCTCCGCCTCGCCGCCTCCCTCGACGCCCGGTGCCGGCTCGCCGGGCGGCGCGGCGGAGTCTCCGGCCTCGCCGGCCGGCTGACCGTCACCACCCTCGCCGCCTTCCTCGCCACCCTCGCCGCTCTCGCCGCCTTCGCCCTGCTGGTCGGTGCCCTGGTCGTCGCCGTCCGCCTGCTGATCGGTCTGGCGATCGGATTGGGCCTGCTGGTGCGCCTGGCTGGCCTGGTCGCGGAACGTGGCCGGCAGGTGCCGCGAGGCATTGGGCAGGCTGTTCAGCGCCGATCCGAACTGACGGCCGAAATCGGCCGCCGAGAAGGTCAACGACTCGTGGTTGGTGTTGGTGCCCTGGCCCGGCTGGTTGAGGGTGGTGCTGCGGCCGTCGCCGGTGTTCACCACCGGC
>JANQGL010000302.1 GCA_028277325.1 Magnetospira sp. | reverse complement strand
CACACCGGTTAAGCCCCCGTGTGCAGCGAATCATTCGACGCCGAAAAAAGCAAGCCTGCAAATACGTCAAATTAAATGACACAGGGCACTACGGCTGTTCGGTCAAATACCCCTGATCCCTGCCAACCGGAGCCCCGCCGTGACCGCCGATCTCTTCACCGCCGTCGACGACTACGTCGATTCCCTGTTCGCGCCGTCCGATCCGGCGCTCGACGCCGCCCTGGCGGCGGCCGCCGAGGCCGGTCTGCCCGACATCCACGTGTCCGGCGGCCAGGGCAAGTTCCTGTGGCTGGCGGCCCGCCTGTGCGGGGCGCGGCGCATCCTCGAGGTGGGCACCCTGGCCGGCTATTCCACCATCTGGCTGGCCCGCGCGGTTCCGGAGGGCGGCCGGGTGGTGACCCTGGAGTTCGACCCGCGGCACGCCGAGGTGGCGCAGGCCAACCTGGCGCGGGCCGGCCTGTCGGGTCGCGTCGAGGTGCGGGTCGGCGATGCGCGCGACATCCTGCCGGACCTGGTGAAGACGGCCGGCGCGCCGTTCGACCTGGTGTTCCTGGATGCCGACAAGATCAGCTATCCGCTGTATCTGGATTGGGCCCTGCAACTCACCCGGCCGGGCGGCCTGATCCTGGCCGACAACGTGGTGCGCGGCGGCAGGGTGCTCGATCCGCCGCCCGGCGACACCTCGGCCGAGGGCGCCGCCGCGTTCAACGCCAAGCTGGCCGCCGAGCCGCGCCTGGAGTCCCTGGTCCTGCAGCAGGTGGGCCGCAAGGGACACGACGGGCTGGCCATCGCGCGGGTGCGCCCGGCCGAGTGATCCCCAGGGTCGATTTCGATCCGCCGGCTGTTGCATGGCGTCGGCCCGCCCACTACTGTTGCATAGATCGTGGCGGCCCTGGAAAGGCATCCCAGGCGATGGAAGGCGGGCAGACCGAAGCGATGGGCGGCACCCCGAACGACCGGGCGGACTGGTACCGGCGCCTGATCGAGACCGGCATCGCGCTGTCGGCCGAACGCAACCACGACCGCCTGATGGAGCTGATTCTCCTGGAGGCGAAAAGCCTGTGCCACGCCGACGGCGGCACCCTGTACCTGCGCACCGAGGACGACGCCCTCAAGTTCGCGATCATGCGGACCGATTCGCTGAACATCGCGCTGGGCGGCACCACCGGCAAGGACATCCCGTTTCCGTCGTTGCAGATGTACCGCCCCGACGGACGCGGCAACCACAACAACGTGGCCACCCACGTGGCGATCACCGGGCGCACCATCAACATCCCCGACGCCTACGAGGCGGAGGACTTCGACTTCTCCGGCACCCGCAAGTTCGACCAGGGCACCGGCTACCGCTCCAAGTCGTTCCTCACCGTGCCGCTGAAGAGCCACAAGGACGAGGTGATCGGGGTGCTGCAACTTCTCAACGCGCAGGATCCGGCGACCGGCGAGGTGATCCCCTTCTCGGCCGACATCCAGCCGATCATCGAATCCCTGACCTCGCAGGCCGCGGTGGCGCTCGACAACCAGCAGCTCATCTCGGCCCAGAAGGCGCTGCTGGCCTCGTTCATCGAGATGATCGCCGGCGCCATCGACGCCAAGTCGCCCTATACCGGCGGCCATTGCCAGCGGGTGCCGGAACTGACCAAGATGCTGGCCCGCGCCGCCTGTGACTCCGAGGCGCCGCCGTTCCGCGACTTCGGCCTTACCGACGACGGCTGGGAGGAACTGCACATCGCGGGCTGGCTGCACGACTGCGGCAAGGTCACCACGCCGGAGGCGGTGGTCGACAAGGCGACCAAGCTCGAATGCATCCACAACCGGATCCACGAGATCCGGATGCGTTTCGAGGTCCTGAAGCGGGACGCCGAGATCGCCTTTTACCGCGACCTCGGCGCCGGCCGGGGGACGGAGGCCGACCTGCGGGCGCGGCTCGACGCCCGGCTGGCCCGGCTGGACGACGATTTCGCCTTCATCGCCGAGTGCAACCTGGGCGGCGAGTTCATGGCCCCGGAGCGGGTCGAGCGGCTGCGGGCCATCGCCGGCGAGACCTGGCGGCGCACCCTGGACGATACCCTGGGGCTGTCGCACGACGAGGCGAAACGCTATCCGCCGGACCACCCGAAGCCGCCGGTGACCGAGCCCCTGCTGGCCGACAAGGCCCATCACCGCATCCCGCACGACCGCAAGCAGTCGGAGATGCGCGTCCATTACGAGGAAATGGGGTTCAACATGCTGCCGCCGCCCTACAAGTCCGACCTCGGCGAGCTGCACAACCTGACCATCGGGCGCGGCACCCTGACCGCCGAGGATCGCTTCAAGATCAACGACCACATCGTGCAGACCATCTTCATGCTCAACGCCCTGCCGTTCCCGAAGCACCTGGAGCGGGTGCCGGAATACGCCGGCGGGCATCACGAGAAGATGGACGGCGGCGGCTATCCGCGCGGCCTGAGGAAGGACGACATGTCGCTGCCGGCCCGCATCATGGCGATCGCCGACATCTTCGAGGCCCTGACCGCGGCCGACCGGCCCTACAAGAAGCCCAAGACCCTGAGCGAATCGATCCGCATCATGTCCTTCATGAGGAAGGACCAGCACATCGATCCCGACCTGTTCGAGCTGTTCCTGACCTCGGGCGTCTACAAGGACTACGCGCAGCTGTTCCTGAAGCCGGAGCAGATCGACGAGGTGGACCTGTCCCAGTACCTGTCGTGGGCCGCCGAGTAGACGGCCTCAGTCCAGCTCGAAGGCGCTCTTGTAGTCCGTCTTGAGGGACGGGTCCTGCTCGTCCTTGAGCAGCAGGCAGTCGCCCACCGCGAGGACGTCCAGTTCGGTCCCCATGAAGCAGTGGAAGGCGTCCTCGGGGGTGCAGACGATGGGCTCGCCGCGCACGTTGAAGCTGGTGTTGACCAGCACCGGGCAGCCGGTCAGGTCCTTGAACCTGCTCAGCAGGGCGTGGTAGCGCGGGTGGGTGTCGGCATGCACCGTCTGGATGCGGGCCGAATAGTCCACGTGGGTCACGGCGGGGATCTCCGAGCGCGGCACGTTCAGCTTGTCGATCCCGAACAGGGCCTGTTCCTCCGCCGTCATCTCGCGGCGCTTCGACTCCTTGACCCCGTCGACCAACAGCATGTAGGGGGAATCGGCGTCCAGCTCGAACCAGTCGGCCACGTCCTCGCGGCGCACCGAGGGCGCGAAGGGGCGGAAGCTCTCGCGGTACTTGACCTTCAGGTTGAGGGTCTTCTGCATGGTCGGCGAACGCGGGTCGCCGAGGATCGAGCGGCCGCCCAGGGCGCGCGGTCCGAACTCCATGCGCCCCTGCATCCAGCCCACCGCCTTGCCGTCGGCCAGCGCGCCGGCCACCGAATCGATCACCCGCGCCTCGTCCAGCACCTGGAACCTGGCGCCGGCCTTGGTCAGGCGCCGCTCGATGTCGTCCTGCGCGAACGCCGGCCCCAGATAGGAGCCGCGCATGGCGTCCTTGCCGGGGGTGACCGGACGCGGCCGGTCCAGGTGCAGGTGCAGGTGGCAGGCCGCCAGGGCCGCGCCCAGGGCGCCGCCGGCGTCGCCGGCCGCCGGCTGGATCCACAGGTTCTTGAACGCCCCGTCGCGCAGCACGTGGCCGTTGCCGACGCAGTTCAGCGCCACGCCGCCGGCCAGGCAGAGGTTCGGAATGCCGTACTCCCCGGCCAGGGACCGGGTCAGGCGCAGCATCGCCTCCTCGGTCACCTTCTGGACCGAGGCCGCCATGTCCATGTGGAACTGGTCCAGCAGGTCCTTGTCCGGCTGCCGGGCCGGCCGGCCGAACAGCCTGTTGAACTTCTCCGACGTCATGCGCAGGCCGGTGCAGTAGTCGAAGTACGACTGATCCAGCCGGAAGCTGCCGTCCGGCTTCAGGTCGATCACGTTGTCGAGCAGGGCCTGGGTGTATTTCGGCTCGCCGTAGGGAGCCAGCCCCATGACCTTGTACTCGCCCGAATTGACCCGGAAGCCGGTGTAGTAGGTGATCGCGGAGTAGAGCAGGCCGAGGCTGTGCGGGAAGTGGATTTCCTTGACCACCTTGAGGTCGCGGCCCTTGCCGATGGCGACCGAGGTGGTGGTCCACTCGCCGACCCCGTCCATGGTCAGCACCACCGCCTCCTCGAACGGCGACGGGAAGAACGCGCTGGCCGCGTGGCTCAGGTGGTGTTCGGAGAACAGGAGCTTGCTCTTGCAGTCGAAGTCGGGCGCCATCGCGGTCAGCTTCTTGCCCAGCAGGTCCTTCTGGAACAGCTTCTCGCGCAGCCACACCGGCATCGCCATGCGGAACGACGCGAAGCCGCGCGGCGCGAAGGCCAGGTAGGTTTCCAGCAGCCGCTCGAACTTCAGGAACGGCTTGTCGTAGAACGCCACGTAGTCGACCCCGTCGAGGCCGGTCGCGGCCGCGTCGAGGCAGTACTCCAGGGCGTGGATCGGGAAGTTGGAGTCGTGCTTCTTGCGGGTGAAGCGTTCCTCCTGGGCGGCCGCCACCACCTGGCCGTCCTCGATCAGGGCGGCCGCGCTGTCGTGGTAGAACGCCGACAGGCCGAGAATCCGCATGCCGCCCGCCGTCTCAGAAGATGGTGTAGATGAACGGCGCCACGGCGGAGCCCTGGCTGAGCACCAGCAGGCCGCCGAACAGCACCATCATCACGATGATCGGCAGCAGCCAGAACTTCTTGCGTTCCTTGAGGAATTCCCACAGCTCGCTGAGGAAGGACATGTCGACTCCTAGAATTGCCGGGTCATGGTGCCAGGCCCCGGACCGGGCGGATCGCGCCGCATCCAGTAGCTTTCGGCGTCGGGATCGAACCGCAGGTGCAGCAGGTCCTTGCCGACCGCCCGCAGGATCAGGCCGATCGGCAGCACGGTGGTGAAGAACATCAGGCCCATGACGATCGGGTTGACGATCCGGTGCAGCAGCTGTCCGAACAGGAACCACAGGCGGTTGGGCCATTTGAGCAGCTTCGGCCGCGCCAGGGCGACCACCAGGAACAGCGCCGCGACGGCCAGCGCCCACCAGCGCGGCCAGCCGCCCCCGGTCAGCGGCCAGAGGCCGACGAGTCCGAACACCACCGCGAAGACGATCCCGAACGAGCGCTCGGAACTGCCCTTCACTTCGTCATGGCGATCCAGATCCTCGTGGAAGCCTGCCTTGTTGGTCATCGGAGCCTCCGGTTTGGCTTGTATGTACTATTCCGGCCCCGGTTCGTAAAGCGTTAATGGCGGCGCAGCCGGGCGGCGAAAAACCCGTCCAGGCCGCCCCGCTCGGCCCAATGGAACGGCAGGGTGCGCAGGTCGCCGGCCGGGGTGATCGCCGCTTCCGGCGCCGCGGCCTCGGCCGCCGTCACCGGCCGGCGGGTCCATTCGGGGTGCGCGGCGAGGAAGGCGTCGACGCGGTCCGGGCCTTCCTGCGGCTGCAGCGAGCAGGTGCAATAGACCAGGAGGCCGCCCGGCGCCACCATGCCGGCCGCCGCCGCCAGCAGGCGGTCCTGCACCCCGGCCAGCTTGTCGATCTCGGCCGGCGACTTGTGCCAGGCCACGTCGGGCCGCCGGCGCAGGGTGCCGGTGGCGCTGCACGGCGCGTCGAGCAGGGCGGCGTCGACCGGGGCCTCGGGGCGCCAGACGGCGGCGTCGGCGGTGACGATGTCGGCCGCGAGCCCGAGCCGCGCCAGATTGTCGCGCAGCCGGTCGAGCCGCCTCTCCGAACGGTCGACGGCGGTCACCGCGGCTCCGGCGGCGGCCAGTTGCGCCGTCTTGCCGCCCGGCGCCGCGCAGAGGTCGAGCACCCGGCGTCCGGCCACCTCGCCCAGCAGGCGGGCCGGCATGGCGGCCGCCGCGTCCTGCACCCACCAGCCGCCGGACCGATAGCCGGGAAGGTCGCAGACCGGGCCGCCGGCCGGCCGCCGCACACCGCCGCCCGGCAGGACCTCGGCCCGCAGACGGCCGGCCCAGGCGGCGGCGTCGCCGGCCACCGAGAGGTCCAGCGGCGCCTCCGCCAGATGCGCCTCGGCGATGCCGCGCGCCGCCGCCTCCCCGTAGGCGCCGTCCCAGGACTCCCACAGCCAGTCCGGGGTGTTCAGGCGCGCCGCGTCCTGATCCAGGACCCAGGCCCGGCCCTCGCGGTCGAGGGTCCGCAGCACCCCGTTGACGAGCTTCTTGTAGCGGCCGTCGTGGCCCGCCGCCGCCAGGGTGACGGCGGTCGACACCGCGGCGTGCGGCGGCGTGCCGAGGAACAGAATCTGCGCCGCGCCAAGCCGCAGGATCTGGCGGACGCGGGCCGCCCGGTCGGGCAGGGGACGCTCCAGGCAGCGGCCGATCGCGTCGTCGATCTGCCCCAGGCGGCGCAGCGCGGTGGTCGCCAGATTGCGGGCGAAGGCCCGGTCGCGGGCGCTCAGGTCGGCCAGGCCGGGCTGTTTGTCGAACGCGTCGTCGAGCGGATGGGCGCGGTCGAGGACCTTGGTCAGGACCTCGACCGCCAGGGCACGGGCACCGCGCGACCCGTCGGTCAAGCCCAGGGGCCCTGCGTCGGACCGGTCGCCTGGCCGGACATCGCCCGCAACCTGGCGATCCGGTTGGTCATGCTGGGGTGGGTCGAGAACAGGTTGTCCCGGGCGTGGACGTGCAACGGATTGGCGATGAACAGGTGCGCCGTGGCCGGATTGCCCTCGGCGGTCCGGTTGTCGATCGTCCGGGTGCCGGACTCCAGCTTGTCGAGGGCCGAGGCCAGCCACAGCGGCCGCCCGCAGATCTCGGCCCCCATGCGGTCGGCCTCGTATTCGCGGGTCCGCGAGATCGCCATCTGGACCAGCATCGCGGCGATCGGGGCGAGGATCATGATCAGGATGGCGAAGATGGGGTTGGGGCTGTCCTCGTCGTTGGAGCCGCCGAAGAACAGCGCGAAGTTGGCGAGCATGGACAGGGCGCCGGCGATGGTCGCGGTCACCGTCATGATCAGGGTGTCGCGGTTCTTCACGTGCGCCAGCTCGTGCGCCATCACACCGGCGATTTCTTCCTGGGTCAGGCGCTCCAGGAGGCCGGTGGTGGCGGCGACCGCCGCGTTCTCCGGATTGCGCCCGGTGGCGAAGGCGTTGGGCTGCGGCTCGTCGATGATGTAGACGCGCGGCATCGGCAGGCCGGCGTTGCGGGCCAGCTGCTCCACCAGGCCGTGGAACTGCGGCGAGTCGCGCGGTCCGACCTGGCGCGCGTTGTACATCCGCAGCACCATCTTGTCGGAGTTCCAGTAGGCGAAGGCGTTGGTGCCGACGGCGAACAGAAGCGCGATCAGCATCCCCGTTTGACCGCCGATCAGGAAACCGACGGCGAGGAACAGGCCGGTGAGGCCGGCCAGAAGGAAGGCGGTGCGTGTATAGCTCATCGATGCGGTCCACCGAACAGGTTGCGCGAATGTGATCCTGCCTATTGAATAGGCGCGCCCCGGAGGCGCTGCAAGGCCACCGGGCCGGGCAATCAACGCGGAATAAACGACAGGACCTCCCGACTCCCCGGCCGGCCGCCGCGGTCGATCGCGCCGACTCCGCACGGCGACCCCGACGGCCGACTCCGCGACCCGCCGACAAGGACGAATCGGGCGGCCCGGCGGGCTCCGGGCCGAGCCGATTCGGAGACCGGGAGCGCAACGGCCGCGGCGTCGATTCCCGGGTCCCGGCGGCGCCGGGCGTCAGCCCGCGATGTCGGTGGCGGCGAAAAAGAAGGCGGTCTCGATCGCCGCGTTCTCCGGCGAATCGGAGCCGTGCACCGAGTTCTCCTGGACGTTCTGGCCGTACAAGGCGCGGATGGTGCCTTCCTCGGCATTGGCCGGGTTGGTGGCCCCCATCACCTCGCGGTTCTTCAGAACCGCGCTCTCGCCCTCGAGAACCTGCACCACCACCGGGCCCGACGACATGTAGTCCGTCAGCTCGTCGAAGAATGAGCGCTCGGCGTGCACCGCGTAGAACTGCTCGGCCTGCTGCTTGGTCAACCGGATGCGCCGCTGGGCGACGATACGCAACCCGTTCTCCTCGAACACGGCGTTGATTTTCCCCGTGATGTTTCGCGCCGTGGCATCGGGCTTGATGATCGAAAGCGTACGCTCGACAGCCATATCGAAGTCCTTTCGGTGGTCCCCGTTCAGTCCAGCTCGCCGGTTTCGCCGCGGGCCGGCGCCCCCGATTGGGCTCGCGCGTTATATCTCCGCACGCGGAACGACGCAACCAGATGCTGCGCCGCGTCGTCGCGGCGGCCGTCGCGGATCCGTTTTTTCGCTTTGAACGGACGTCGAAAGGTGTTTAAATACAGGATAGTAAATAGGAATTTATAATGTGCGCGGTCGCCGAAAGGGGTAGGCGGAGACCGCGGGAGGGGGGAGGCAGGCAGGAACCGAAAAAAATGTGTTGACACCTATATTAGGCATCGCTAAATTAGGCGGCGCTTATATAGGGTGTCGATGGCACCCTTGAACATGGGGTATCGCGGTTGAGGCAGTATGCGGCCCGGTATCCGTCGATCTAGGATAAACCAACTTTCGGGGGATTCGACATGAAAAATATCCTGAAAATCGCGACCGTGGCCGGGGTCATCGCCGTCGCTTCCGTCGCCGCCAACGACGCCCAGGCCTGGTGGGGCTGGGGCGGTCCGTGGGGCGGTGGTCCGTGGGACGGCAATGGCTGGGGCGACGGCGCCTTCAACATGAGCTTCACCGGCCGCGGTTCGGGCTACGGCTACGGCCATCCGCACTACGGCGGCTACCCGTACTATGGTGGTTACCCGCACTACGGCGGCTACCCGGGCCACTGGGGCGGCTATCCGGGTCACTGGGGCGGCTACCCGGGCTTCTACGGTGCCCCCTACGCGGTGGCTCCGCAGGCCGCGCCGAAGAGCGAATAATCCGAGTCCATCGGATTTCCGGTATCGGGACGCCGCCCGGAAGGGCGGCGTCTTTCGTTTGAGGGCCCCGGCGCCGCGTGATATCACGCGGCGCATGCTGCACATCAACGACCTGACCTTCCGGATCGGCGACCGCACCCTGTTCGAGGGGGCGACCCTGGCCCTGCCGGAAGGCCGCAAGGCCGGCCTGGTGGGGCGCAACGGCAGCGGCAAGTCCACCCTGTTCCGGCTGATTCGCGGCGAGTTGACACCCGACGGCGGCGCCGTTTCGATCCGTCCGCGCGCCCGCCTCGGGCACATGGCGCAGGACCCCCCCGACGGTCCGCGAAGCCTGATCGAGACGGTACTGGCGGCGGACCGCGAACGCAGCGACCTGCTGGCCGAGGCGGAGACCGCCACCGATCCGCACCGGATCGCCGACATCCACACCCGACTGGCCGACATCGACGCCCACGCGGCGGAGGCCCGCGCCGCCGCGATCCTGTCGGGCCTCGGGTTCGACAGCGGGGCCCAGCAACGCCCCTGCGCCGAGTTCTCGGGCGGCTGGCGGATGCGGGTGGCCCTGGCCGCGGCGCTGTTCGCCGGCCCCGACCTGCTGCTGCTCGACGAACCGACCAACCACCTGGACCTGGAGGCGACCCTGTGGCTGGAGGGGTACCTCGCCGCCTGGCCGGGCACCCTGCTGATCATCAGCCACGAGCGCAGCCTCCTGAACGGCGCGGTGGAGGAGATCGTCCACCTGGACGGCGGCCGCCTGGACCGCTATGCCGGCGGCTACGACCGGTTCGAACGGACCCGGGCCGAGAAACAGGCGCGGCAGGCCGTCCTGCGGGCCCGCCAGGCCGACGAGCGGCGCCGCATCCAGGGGTTCGTGGACCGCTTCCGGGCCAAGGCGACCAAGGCCCGCCAGGCGCAGAGCCGGCTCAAGATGCTGGCCCGCATGGAGCCCATCGCCAGCGTCGTGGAGACGCAAACGGTCGGTTTCCGGTTCCCCGACCCGGAGCCCCTGTCGCCGCCGCTGATCGCCCTGGACGACGCGTCGGTCGGCTACGACCCGGCCCGCCCGGTGCTGCGCCGCCTCGACCTGCGGATCGACATGGACGACCGGATCGGTCTGCTGGGCGCCAACGGCAACGGCAAGTCGACCCTGATGCGCCTGCTGGCCGACCGCCTGAAACCGCTCGACGGCCGGCTGCGCAAGTCCCCCAGGCT
>JANQGL010000216.1 GCA_028277325.1 Magnetospira sp. | reverse complement strand
GCGCGGGGCGGCCACTTGACCCGGGCCCGGTTCGCCCAGCTGCTGAAGGACCTGGCGGTCGAGGCCGGGCTGGCCCCGTCGCGGGTGTCGCCGCACGTGCTCCGGCATTCCTTCGCCAGCCATTTGCTGGCCAACGGGGCCGACCTGCGCAGCCTGCAGCGGATGCTCGGCCACGCGGACATCTCCACCACCCAGATCTATACCCATATCCTGGAGGAACGGCTGCGCGGCCTCGTCGAGTCGGCGCATCCGCTGTCTCGGGAGTCGATTGACAAACCGTAACTACCGAGGAGGCGGCGCACCGCATCCTCGCCGCCGCCGAGCGGATCGGCGCGGCGGCCGACGACCTTTTGTCGAAGATCGACGACCCGGTGGTGACCGGCAGCCTGGAAGGCATGGTCGCCGACACGGTGGAGATTTTCGAGGCCAGCTATTTCCAGGACATCACCGGACAGCGGGTCCGCAAGGTGATCGAGATCCTCGATTACGTGGACCGGCGGGTGAACACCATGATCGGGATCTGGGGGGCCGAGGAGTTCGCGCAGGTGGAGGGCCACGGCGACGGCAAGACCGACGAGGAGCGCCTGATGGACGGTCCGCAGCTCAAGGGGAAGGGCCTCGGTCAGACGGACATCGACTCCCTGTTCGACTGAGTCCGGGACGCCCCGGGAGGGCCGCTTTTTCGCTTCGCCATGGCGCGGCGTTTATGCTACCAAGCGCGCCATGCGCACCTTCCTAGAATTCGAAAAACCGATCGCCGAGCTCGAAGGCAAGATCGCCGAACTCCGGCACATGGGCAGCGGCAGCGACCTCGACATCGCCGACGAGGTGGCGCGCCTCCAGGTCAAGATGGAGAAGCTGCTCAAACAGACCTATGCCAAGCTGACCCCCTGGCAGAAGACGCAGGTGGCGCGGCATCCCGACCGGCCGCGCGCGCTCGACTACATCAACCGCCTGATCGGCGACTTCGTGCCGCTGGCCGGCGACCGCCTGTACAGCGAGGACCCGGCCATCGTCGGCGGCCTCGGCCGGTTCCGCGGTCATTCGGTGATGGTGCTGGGCCAGGAAAAGGGCAACGACACCCAAAGCCGGGTGCGCCACAATTTCGGCATGCCGCGCCCCGAAGGCTATCGAAAGGCGATCCGCCTGATGCGGCTGGCCGACCGCTTCCGCATCCCGGTGGTCACGCTGGTCGACACCCCCGGCGCCTATCCGGGCAAGGACGCCGAGGCGCGCGGCCAGGCGGAGGCCATCGCGCGCTCGATCGAGACCTGCCTCGACCTGCGGGTGCCGCTGATCAGCGCGGTGATCGGCGAGGGCGGATCGGGCGGCGCCATCGCCCTGGCCGCCGCCAACACGGTGCTGATGCTCGAACATTCGGTCTATTCGGTGATCTCGCCGGAGGGCTGCGCGTCCATCCTGTGGCGCAGCGGCGAGGAGGCGGAGCAGGCGGCCGACGCCCTGCGCCTCACCGCCGACGACCTGATGGCGCTCGACGTGATCGACGACGTCGTGACGGAACCCATGGGCGGCGCGCACCGCGATCCCGACGCGGCGGTGGCGGCGCTCGGCGACGCGCTCGACGCGGCCCTGATGCCGTGGTTCAACGTGGAGGGCGGGGTGGCGCGGGCGCGGCGGCGCGAGAAGTTCCTCGAAATGGGGCAGAAGGGTTTGGCGTGAGCAGCGTGTCCCCTGGCCGGTTTCCTGTCGTGTCCCCTGAATTTCCTTGAATTCCAACCGCTTGAATTCCGCTGGAAAGCAGCAGGAAAAAACCATACCATTGGACGAACCGTGCAATCCGGAGGATCGACAGTGGCGGCTTCCCGGAAACGAACCGTCAGCCTGCCCGCAGAGCAGGCCGACTATGTCGATGACCTCGTCGCTTCCGGTGCCTACGCGACAAGCGGCGAGGTGATCCGTGCCGGGCTGAGGGCCCTGCAGGAACGCGACGCCGCGGCCGAGCGCTGGCTGCGCGAGGAGGTCGTGCCGGTCGCCTTCGCCATGCAGGCGGACACCGGCAGGGCGATTCCCGTCGCGAAGGTGTTCGACGAGATCCGCGCGCTCCATGCCGGGCGGATGAACCGATCCGACCGTGGCGCATAAGGTCCTGTTTACACCGGAAGCTCGCGACGACCTCCGGGACCTCTATCTTTTCATCGCCGAGCGCGCCGGCGGCGACCGCGCTTTGGCCTACGTCGAACGAATCGAGGCCTATTGCCGAGAGTTCGCCGAATTCCCGGACCGGGGCAGGCAGCGGGACGACCTGTTCCCCGGCCTGCGTGTGGTCGGGTTCGAGCGCCGTGTGACCCTCGCCTTTCTCGTGGGAACGGACACGGTGACGTTCCTCCGCATCTTTTATGGCGGACGGAACGTCGAGACCCTGATGTCGTTTTAGGGGACCGTGCAGGACCGGGGCATTGAGAGGAATCGGGTCGGAGGCGGGGTGGCGCGGGCGCGGCGGCGCGAGAAGTTCCTCGAAATGGGGCAGAAAAGGCTCGCCTGACGGCGTGCCCGGGCGGCGTCAGGGCGTTTCCGGAGGCAACCCGAGGCGGCTCCGCACCGTCCGGTGAATGGTCTCGTCGGCGGCGTCCTCGATGTCGAGGATGGGGCCGATTCGCCGCATCAGCCGCTGCTCGTACTCGTGCAGGGCGCCGTCGGTCGACAGGTCCTCGAACAGCGACTTGAGCCTGCTCCTCATGGGCCGATTGTGCCGCGCCGGCGGTCCGCCGTCCAGCGGCTTCAGGGGTCGAGCAATCCCAGGGCCGCGAGATCGCGCCGCAGGGCGGCGGCGTCGGTGAACGGGAGGGCCGACAGCCCGGCCGCCCGGGCCCCGTCCACGTTCTCCGGCCGGTCGTCGATGAACACCAGGCGCTCGGCCGGCCGGCCCACGCGGGCGACCAGGATGTCGTAGATTCGCCGGTCCGGCTTGACGACTCCCTCCTCCCCCGACACCACGAACTCCTGGAAGCGATCCAGCAACCGGAAGGCCGCGCGCGCCATCGGCATGGTTTCGCGGGCGCAGTTGCTGAGGATGTGCAGGGGGCGGCCGTCGTCGGCCAGCGCGCGGACGATCTCGGGCACCCCGGGCAGCGGCCCGGAAATCATCTCCAGCCAGCGGCCGTAGTAGGCGGCGATGAGGTCGGCATGCCGCGGATGGCGGTCGATCAGGTCGGCCGTCGCCTCGTGCACCGGGCGCCCGGCATCCTGCCCGAAGTTCCAGTCGTCGGTGCACACGGTGGCCAGGAAGCGCTCCATCTCGGCCGGGTCTTCGAACAGCTTGCGATAGAGATGGCGCGGGTTCCAGTCCAGCAGGACCCCGCCCAGATCGAACACCACCGCGTCGATGGCCGGCATCGGATCAGGCCGACGCGCCGTGGCAGTGCTTGAACTTCCGGCCCGAGCCGCAGGGGCAGAGGGCGTTGCGCGACACCTTGCCCCAGGTCGCCGGGTCGGACGGGTCGATGTCCTCGGCCGCCTGCCGTGTCCGCACGGTCACCACCCCGCCGCCGACGTCCGGCTCGTCCCGCGGCGGCGGCGCCAGCGCCGGGTCGTGGCGCGTCTCGTGGGTCTCGCGCGGCGCGGTGTTCATGAAGAAGGTTTCGCTGGGTGCCAGTTGCAGCTCCACGTGCATCAGCAGCTGGATCGCCCGCTCGCGCAGGGTGCCGAGCATCTCCTCGAACAGGGAGAACGCCTCGCGCTTGTATTCGTTCAGCGGGTCGCGCTGGCCGTAGGCCCGGAGGCCGATGCCCTGGCGCAGGTGGTCGAGGGTCAGCAGGTGATCCTTCCACACCACGTCGAGCACCTGCAGGACCACCCCTTTCTCGACGTCGCGCATGACCCCGGGGCCGTAGCCGGCCACCTTCTCGGCCGCCTTGGTGTCGGCCGCCTGGATCAGGCGTTCGCGGATCTCCGCGTCGGCGATGCCGTCCTCGCGCGCCCAGTCCCGAAGCGGCAGGTCGAGCCCCAGAACCCGCAACACGGCGGCGTGCAGGCCGTCCATGTCCCACTGCTCGGCGTAGGCCTTGGCCGGCACGTGGCGGGCCACCATGTCCTCGATCACGTGATGACGCATGTCGCGCACCATCTCGGCCACGTCCTCGGAGGCCATCAGCTCGCGCCGCTGTTCGTAGACCACCTTGCGCTGGTCGTTCATCACGTCGTCGAACTTGAGCAGGTTCTTGCGGATCTCGAAGTTGCGCGCCTCGACCTTCTGCTGCGCCTTCTCCAGGGCCTTGTTGATCCATGGATGGACGATCGCCTCGCCCTCCTGCAGGCCCAGCTTGCGCAGCATGCCGTCCATCCGGTCGGACCCGAAAATGCGCATCAGGTCGTCCTGCAGCGACAGGTAGAACTTGGACTGGCCGGGGTCGCCCTGGCGTCCGGAGCGGCCGCGCAACTGGTTGTCGATGCGGCGGCTCTCGTGGCGTTCGGTGCCGATCACGAACAGTCCGCCGGCGTCGATCACGACCTTCTTGTTGGCCGCCACCTCGGCCTCGATCACGCCGCGCCGCTCGCGGAACGTCTCGCCGTCCGGGTCGAGGTCGCCGAGCTCGTTGGCGACGCGCATGTCCACGTTGCCGCCCAGCTTGATGTCGGTGCCGCGGCCGGCCATGTTGGTGGCGATGGTCACCGCGCCGGGCGCCCCGGCCTGGGCGATGTACAGGGCTTCGCGGCCGTGGTTCTTGGCATTGAGCACGTTGTGGGGGATCTTGCGCTT
>JANQGL010000324.1 GCA_028277325.1 Magnetospira sp. | reverse complement strand
CTCGTCGCAATGCCCCTCGACGGTGATGGTCACCGCCGGGTAGCTCTGCAGCCAGGCGGCCTGCGCCTGCAGGCGGGCCTGCGCCGTGGTGTCGAGGGCGGAACTGTCGAGGGCGAAGAACACGCGGTCGCCGACGTTGACCATGAAGTCCTCGACCGTGCCGGCGACCGGTCCCATCGGCTGAACCTGGGTCTGCACCGCGGCCTGCCGGGGGGCCGCCTGATCGCCGGTTCCGGTGGCGGCGGAGTCCTGCTCGGGAGTCGACGAGCACGCGGCAACCAGAGCCACCGCCGAGAGCAGGCTGACAACCTTTAGACGCATAGCGAAATCTCCCTTCCGGAGTGAATCCGTGGTAACGGTCGACCGCCGCCGCTCGCGCAAGGCGGGGCCGACGGGGATGTCCCGCGAACCCGACGACATGGAAACCCCGAACCGCCGGGGGACTATAACATCGGCACTCATGGAATCAAGGGACTCCAGGCCGGATCGGAGGCGTCGACCGGGGTGACGATCTCGCGTTCGTTGTGGCCGGTCAGGTCGATGCTGAAGACGCGCGAGCGGGTGCCGCCGTCGCGCCGCGGCTCCTCGCGGAAGAACATGAGCACCCGGCCGTTGGGGGCCCAGGTCGGCGATTCGACCAGATAGCCCTCGCTCAGCAGGCGTTCGCCGCCGCCGTCCGGCCGCATCACGCCGATGTAGAAGCGGCCCTTGGAAATTTTCGTGAAGGCGATCAGGTCGTCGCGCGGCGACCACACCGGGGTCGCGTAGCGCCCGTCGCCGAAACTGATGCGGCGCGGATTGTCCCCGCTGGCGTCCATCACGTAGATCTGCTGGGTGCCTCCGCGATCGGACTCGAAGGCCACCGAGCGGCCGTCGGGCGAGAACGACGGCGCGGTGTCGATCGCCGAGTGGGTGGTCAGGCGGCGCACCGCGCGGGTGCCGAGATCCATCACGTAGATGTCCGAATTGCCGTTCTCCGCCATGCTCATGATCACCCGCTTGCCGTCCGGCGAGAAGCGCGGCGCGAAGGTCATCGACGGGAAATCGCCCAGCACCTCCTGGCGCCCGGTGTCGATGTTGAAGATGTAGACCCGCGGAACGTCGTTGTAGTAGGCGAGGTAGGTGATCTCCTGCAGGGTCGGCGAGAAGCGCGGCGTCAGGACCAGGGTGCCGCCGTCGGTCAGGAAGCGGTGGTTGGCGCCGTCCTGGTCCATGATCGCCAGGCGCTTGACCCGCTTGTTGTCGGGGCCGGTCTGGGCGATGTAAACGATGCGGGTGTCGAAATACCCGCTCTCGCCGGTCACCCGCTTGTAAATGGCGTCGGAGATGATGTGGGCGACCCGCCGCCAGTTGTCGGGCACCGTGAAATAGGCCAACCCCTCCATCTGCTGCTGCGCGAACACGTCCCACAGCCGGAATTCCACCCGCAGCCGGCCGTCGTCCATGGTGGTGGTGCGGCCCTGGACCAGCGCCTGCGCGTTGAGCACCCGCCAGTTGGCGAAGTTGGGCACCGTGTCCATCGACGGGCGGGCCTCGATGAAGGCCTTCTTGTCGATCGGCGCGAACAGGCCGGAGCGCTCCAGATTGGCGGTGATCACCCGCGCGATCTCCGCCCCCTGGCGCCGGGTTTCCGCCGAATCGCCCGCGAAGTCGGTCACCGCGAGGGGCAGCGGCTCCACCTTGCCGCGCGTGATGTCGATGCGGAGTTCCGCCACCGCGGGCACGGCGGCGAGCACCGCCGCCGCCAGCACCGCCAGCCAGACGGCGCGCGGCCACCGGCCATGTCTCTGCGTGTTGGGCATCACAGCATATCCTTCGGACTGAACGAGAGGGTCATGTCCTTCCACCGGCCGTACTTGGCCGGCGGCAGCTTGAACGGCTGGCAGCGCTGATTCAAGACCGCGCGCAGGGCGCTTTCCGCCGCCGCCCGATAGAACGGGTCGCTCATGCGGCCGCCGGCGTCGACGATCTCCGCCTTGCGCACGGTGCCGTCGGGCGCCATCGAAACCTTGATCTCGACCACCAGGTCGCGCGCGTCCTTGGCCCCCGCCGGCACGTTCCAGCAGCGGGCGATCTGGCTGCGCACCACGTCGATCTCGCCGAGCGTCAGCGCCCGGTCGGCGTCGAACCGGCGCGGCGCGCCGTCGGGAACCCGCAGCGCCTCGGCGATGCTGCGCTCGAAGGCGTCGTCCCCGGTCTCCGGGTCGGCGGCCGGGGTCCGGGTCGGCGGCGGGTCCGAGCGCTCCAGGTCCTTGAGCACCGACCCCAGGGAGGCCATCAGATCGGGCGGTTTCGGTCTGTCGCGCGGCACCGCCCGCATCAGCGCCTCGGGCGGCGCCGGCTTCGGTTCCGGCTCGGGCTCCGGCACCGGCTCGGGTTCCGGTTCGGGCTCGGGAACCGGTTCCGGCTCAGGCTCAGGCTCAGGCTCAGGCTCAGGCTCAGGCTCAGGCTCAGGCTCAGGCTCAGGCTCAGGCTCCGGTTCAGGCTCGGGCTTCGGAGGCAGCGGCGGGGGCTGCGGTTCCGGCTCGGGCTCGGGCTCGGGTTGCGGCTTCGGGGCCGGCGGCGGCAGGTTGGTGGTCTCCGCCACCTCCAGTTCCTCCAGCAGCACCAGATCGACCACAACGCCCTTCTCCAGCGCCGGCGTCTGGGGACGCAGGAACGGCAGTCCCAGCGCCGCCGCGACGGCGACCACGGCATGCGCGAGGAGCGAGACGGCGAACGGTCGCAGCATGCGGATCAGCCGGAGTCGGCGTCGCCCGACCGGGACGCGGCGGCCGGACGCGGCAGTTCGGTGACCAGGGCGACGCGCCGGAAGCCGGCCGTGTTGAGCGCCCCCATCACGGCCATCACCTGACCGTAGGCGATGTTCCTGTCGCCGCGCACGAAGATGCGGGCGTCCGGGTTGGCGCCGGTGACCGCGACCAGGCGGGCCGGCAGCGCCTCCAGGTCGATCGGCTGGTCCTGCAGGTAGACCCGGCCGTCGGCCCGGATCGACACCGTCAGCGGTTCGTCGGCCCCCTCGACCACCTTGGCGCGGGCCTCCGGCAGGTCCACCTTGACCCCCACCGTGAGCAGCGGCGCGGTGACCATGAACACCACCAAAAGGACCAGCATCACGTCGACCATGGGGGTCACGTTGATGTCGGACATCAGGCGGCGCCGGGATTGGATTCCCAGCCGGTGGGTCCGGTCCGACAGACGCAGCGCCATCGCCCTACCCCCGATCTTCCATCTGCCGCGACAGGATCGCCGAGAACTCGCCGGCGAAGGCGTCCAGGCGCCCGGTGTAGCGGTCCAGTTCGCGCGACAGCTTGTTGTAGGCGACCACCGCCGGAATCGCCGCGATCAGGCCGAGCGCGGTGGCGAACAGCGCCTCGGCGATGCCCGGCGCGACCACCGCCAGGTTGGTGTCGCGGGTCACCGCGATCGCCTGGAAGCTGTTCATGATCCCCCACACGGTGCCGAACAGGCCGACGAACGGCGCCGTCGACCCGGTGGAGGCCAGGAAGGTCATGTACTTCTCGTTGCGGTCGGTCTCGCGCGACGCGGTGACCTGCATCACCCGGTCGATGCGCTCCTGCAGATACTCGCGCCCCGATCCGTCGTAGGAACGGCCGCGGCTGGCGGCGCGCCGCCATTCGCGCATGGCGGCCGAGAACACCGCCGTCATCGGATCGCGCGGCTGGCCGCCGATCCGGTCGTAGAGCTCCTCCAGGGAGCCGCCGGACCAGAACTTCTCCTCGAACTGGTCGGCCATCCGGTTGAGACGGCGCAGGCGCAGCATCTTGTCGAAAATGATCGCCCAGCACCAGACCGACGCCAGGAGGAGCACGACCATCACCCCCTTGACCACCAGGTCGGCCTTCAGAAACAGCCCCAGCATCGAGAAGTCGTAGCCGGCGACCGCCCCGGCGGCGGTCAGGTCCATGGCAGTGTCCTGCATCTCGGTGTCCCTACTCCGTTGCCGCGAATGTTTCCAACGCCGCCCGCACGTCGGGCGGGATGCGCACCGCCCGGCCGCCGTCCAGCGCCATGCAGACCAGGGTGACGGTCAGGCCGCACAGGTCCTCGCCGTCGCGCTCGACCGTCTGGTCCAGCACCATCGACGCGCCGCCGCGGCCGACGACGCGGGTGCGCACCCACAGCGCATCGTCGAGCCGCGCCGGGCGCAGGAAGTCGATTTCCAGCCGGCGCACCGCCAGCGCGACTCCCCGCTCCCCCATCAGCGCCCGGTGATCGAACCCGGCCAGGCGCAGCATCTCGGTGCGCGCCCGTTCGGCGAACCTCAGGTAACTGGCGTTATAAACGATTCCCCCGGCGTCGGTGTCCTCGAAATACACCCGCACCGGAAACCGGTGGATGTGGCCGCGGACCGTTCCGGAATAGGG
>JANQGL010000459.1 GCA_028277325.1 Magnetospira sp. | reverse complement strand
CGGCAGGATGCCCTGTTGGCCGATCAGTCCGAGGACCTGCACCGCCAGCGACACGAAGGCGGCCAGGTAGACCATGGCCAGCCCCTTGAGGAACAGCGCCTGGACCAGGCGGCTCTCGGCGGGCTCGGCCAGCAGCGCGGCGACGGCACGACGCATGGGCGGGATCCTCCCCCGCCATGATAGCCGGCCGCCCGGGTCTCGTCACCGGGCCGTGCCCGCGTTATGATCGGCGACCTGCACCGATCCCGGACTCCCTCCCGACCGGACCGCCCACATGACCCTGGCCAGCCTCGAAGACCTGGACGCCGCCGCCCGCATCGTCTACCGCCACATGCGCCCGACCCCGCAGATCGCCTGGCCGCTGCTGGCCGAGCGGACCGGCTGCGACGTCTGGGTGAAGCACGAGAACCACTCCCCGATCGGCGCCTTCAAGCTGCGCGGCGGCCTCACCTACCTGACCCGGCTGCGCGAGACCCGGCCCTGCGTGCGGGGGGTGATCTCGGCCACCCGGGGCAACCACGGGCAGAGCCTGGCGCTGGCCGCGTCGCGGGTCGGCCTGCGGGCGGCGGTCGTGGTGCCGCACGGCAACAATCCGGAGAAGAACGCCGCCATGCGCGCCTTCGGGGCCGAATTGATCGAGCACGGCGACGATTTCCAGGCCGCCTACGACCACGCCCTGAACCTGTCCGTCGTCGAGGGCCTGCATCCGGTGCGGGCGTTCCATCCGGACCTGGTGGCGGGGGTCGGGACCTATGCCCTGGAACTGCTGCGCGGGGTCGCCGACCTGGACACCGTCTACGTGCCGATCGGCCAGGGATCGGGCATCTGCGGCCTGATCTCGGCGCGCGACGCGCTCGGCCTCGCGACGCGGATCGTCGGCGTGGTGTCGGAGAACGCCGACTGCTACGCACGATCGTTCGAGAACGGCCGGGCGGTGTCCACCGACCGCGCCGACACCGTCGCCGACGGGGTGGCCTGCCGGATTCCCGATCCGGCCGCCCTGGAGGCGATCCTGGACGGCGCGGCGCGGGTGGTGCGGGTCGGCGACGAGGCGATCCTGGACGCGGTCGGACACTACTTCACCGACACCCACAACCTGGCCGAGGGGGCCGGCGCGGCGCCCCTGGCCGCCTTGCTGAAGGAGAGGGACGCCATGGCCGGCAAGCGGGTGGCGGTGATCCTGTCGGGCGGCAACCTGGACCGCGCCCTGATGCGGCGGGTGCTGGAGCGTCTGGGATGAGCCGCGAAATCCCCCTGTTCCAGGTCGACGCCTTCGTCACCTCGCAGCCGTTCTCCGGCAACCCGGCGGCGGTCTGTCCGCTCACCGAATGGCTGCCGGACGGCCTGCTGCAGGGGATCGCCCTGCAGAACAACCTGTCGGAAACCGCCTATCTGGTGCCGAGCGCGACCGAGGGGGTGTTCGACCTGCGCTGGTTCACCCCGGCCTGCGAGGTGGACCTGTGCGGCCACGCCACCCTGGCCTCGGCGCACGTGGTGTTCGAGTACCTGCGGCCCTCCCTGTCCAAGGCGTGGTTCCGCACCCGCGGCGGCACCCTGACCGTGACGCGCGGCGCCGGCGACCTGATGAGCATGGATTTTCCGGCCCTGGCCGCCAGGCCGGTGTCCGCCACCGACGAACTGGTCGGCGCGCTCGGCGCCGGCTGGCCGTCCGAGGTGCTGGCCGGCATGGACACGATGGCGGTGTTCCCGTCGGTCGCCCAGGTGCGCGACATGGCGCCCGACATGGTGGCCCTTTCGCGCCTGGAGACGCGCGGCGTGATCGCCACCGCGGCCGGCGGCGACGGCGATTTCGTGTCGCGCTTCTTCGCCCCCGCGGCCGGCATCGACGAGGATCCGGTGACCGGCTCGGCGCATTGCCTGCTGGCCCCCTATTGGGCCCGGAAGTTGGGCCGCGACACCCTGGACGCGCGTCAGGTGTCGCGGCGCGGCGGCCACCTGCATTGCCGTGTCGACGGCGACCGGGTGCTCCTGGCCGGCAAGGTGCGGCCGTTCCTGACCGGGGCGATCCGGGTTTAGGGTTTTGGTCTCGGCGCCGGCCCTACATGGCCTCGCCGCCGTCCACCACCAGGACCCCGACCTGCGCCCCGTAGGCGCCCTGCGACCACGTGAAGCCCTCGGCCCACGGAACGTAGATGCCGCCGCTCTCGTTGGAGAAGCGGTAGCGCCCGGCCTCCAGCGGCACCACCCGCAGCTCGCGGGTCTGGCGCGGCGCCAGGGCGAGCGAGGTGATGCGCGGCGCCCGGTCGGCCCCGTAGCCTTCCACGCCGGCCACCGCGGCGCTCTGGAAGAAGTCGGGGGCGGCGAACGAGCGGGTCACGTCCTCGGTGTTGACGACCCGCAGCACGTAGGGCTTGCCGGCCGTCATGTTGACGAACGCCGGCCGCACGTCCTTTTCCAGGATCACCACCTCGCGCGTCTCGGCGGTGCTCCAGTCGACCGCGGCCACCGTCGCCGCGCTGCGTTCGGCGTAGCCTTCGGGAAAGGTGTAGTAGGAATCCCACGTCTCGACGAGATCCGAACTGGCGCAGGCGGACAGTCCCGCCAGTGCCGTCGCGGCCACCGCCGCCCTGAACATTTCGCGCATGTCGAACGCCCCCAGAATTTGCCTCGCTTGGATCGGTTATGCGTCTTTGTGGGAAAAAACGCAATAGTTCGAACGAGTCCAACTTGGTTTCGCGGGCCGGATGTGCGACCGTCCGGCGATGGCCGACGAACACCTGAGCTATCTGGCCGGCGGTTTCGACCGCCATCCCCGGGAGCGCCGCGATCCGTCCTGGGTCAGCGGGCGCCTGCGGGCCCGCGATGCCCGGATCATCCCGGTGTGGCGCGACCGCAGCCTGATCCTGCCGGGCGGCGGCGATCTGGCGCCGTCCTCGGTGGCCCTGTCCGGCGACCACGCGCGCGGCACCCTGCACCTGGCCGACGACGTCGTCTATCTGGGCGAGCGCGACGCCCTGCATTGGTTCGCGGCCGACCTGTCGCGGCGCGATCGGCCCGACCTGACGCCGATCATGGGACGCGCCGAGTTCGCCGACCTGCGCGAGGTCGGCCTCCTGATGGCGGATGACGAGGCGACCCTGCTGGCGCTGGCGCGCGGCATGCTCCACTGGCATCGCCGCAGCCGCTTCTGCGGCGCCTGCGGCGGTCCCACCGACCCGGTGGACGGCGGCCAGTCGCGCCGCTGCACCGACCCCGCCTGCGGCCTCGAACACTTTCCGCGGGTCGATCCGGCGGTGCTGGTGCACGTCACGCGACCGGGACCGGAGGGCGGCGCCTGCCTGCTGGCCCGCCAGCCCTCCTGGCCGCCCGGCCTGTACTCCTGCGTCGCCGGGTTCGCGGAACCGGGCGAGACCCTGGAGGCCTGCGCGCGCCGCGAGGTGTTCGAGGAGACCGGCATCGAAATCGACGAGGTCGCCTATGCCGAGTCGCAGCCGTGGCCGTTTCCGTCGTCGCTGATGGTCGGCTTCACGGCCGCCGCGCGGACCACCCGGATCGCCGTCGACCCGCGGGAGATCGAGGACGCCCGCTGGGTGACCCGCGCGCACTGCGCCCGTGTGGGCGATTTCGGCCTGAAACTGCCGCGCCGGGGGACCATGGCGCGGGTTCTGATCGGGCGCTGGCTGGCCGCAGGCGATTGACCGCGACCGGGTCCGGTTGAAGCTTGTAAAGCTTTGCCGGCGCTGTAGACTCCCACGGCGGTTTGGCAAATGACGACGGCCAGCATGGAGTCGATGTCCAGCGAGGACGGGTCCGGTCCGGAGGCGAACGGCCGCGACGTGGAGATTTCCGCCGACAGCGGCTGGACCGTCCGCCCGTCCGACCTGTCGGGCGAGGCGCACGATCCGCTGCTCGGCTGCCTGGTCGCCCTGACCCGCTATCACGGCCGTCCGTACTCGGCCAACGCGCTGCGCCACGGCCTGCCGTTGCGCGACAACCGGCTGACCCCGGAGCTGTTCGTGCGCGCCGCCGCCAGGGCCGGCCTGACCGCCCGCATCGCGGCGCGCCGTCTGGACGGGGTGCCGGACATGGTGCTGCCGGCGGTCCTGCTGCTCGACGACGGCGACGCCTGCGTCCTGGTGCGCCGCGAGGGCAAGGGGGCGGACCGCCGGGCGGTCCTGATGACCGCCGAGACCGGCGGCGGGATGGCCGAGATGCCGCTCGCCGACCTGGAGGCCCGCTACGCCGGCTACGCGATCTTCGCGAAACCCGATTTTGCCTTCGAGCACCGGGTCGAACGCATGCTGCGCTCGGAGGCCGGGTCCTGGTTCTGGGGCACCCTGCGCCATTTCTGGCCGACCTACGGGCAGGTGGTCCTGGCGGCGATCCTGATCAACAGCTTCGCCCTGGCCAGCCCGCTGTTCGTGATGAACGTCTACGACCGGGTGGTGCCCAACCAGGCCCTGGAGACCCTGTGGGTGCTGGCGATCGGCATCTGCGTGGTGGTGGCGTTCGATTTCATCCTGAAGACGTTGCGCGCCTATTTCGTGGACAACGCCGGCAAGCGGGCCGACGTGCTGCTGTCGAGCCGCATCTTCGAGCACGTCCTGAACCTCAAGATGCAGGCCCGCCCGGACTCCTCGGGCGCGTTCGCCAACCGGCTGCGCGAGTTCGAGTCGCTGCGCGAGTTCTTCTCGTCGGCCGCCCTGGTGGCGCTGGTCGACCTGCCCTTCGTGTTCCTGTTCGTCGGCGTCATCTGGCTGATCGGCGGGCCGGTCGCCGTGGTGCCGGCGGTGGCGGTGCCGGCGGTGATCGTGGTCGGCCTGTTCCTGCATATCCCGATGCGCCGCGCCACGGCGCGGGACAGCGACGAGAAGGCGCACAAGCACGGCATCATCCTGGAGACCATCGGCGCCCTCGACACCGTCAAGGCGCTGGGCGCCGAAAGCCGCATGCAGGAGGCCTGGGAGCGCTTCGTCGGCCGTGCCGCCAAGACCAGCCTCGGCCTCAGGACCGCGTCCGGGGCCGGCATCCACCTGTCGCAGGCGGTGATGCAGCTGGTCACCGTCGGCGTGGTGATCCTCGGCGTGCGGCAGATCATCGCCGGCCAGCTGACGGTCGGCGGCCTGATCGCCTGCACCATCATCGCCGGCCGGGCGATGGCGCCGCTGGGCCAGGTGGCCGGGCTGCTGGCCCGCCTCAACCAGTCCATGGAGGCCCTCAAGGGACTGGATCAGATCATGCGCCTGCCGACCGAGCGGGCGGCCGGCAAGCGGTTCCTCAACCGGCCCGAGATCAAGGGCTACGTGGAATTCCAGAACGTCACCTTCGGCTATCCGGGATCGGAGATCGCCTCGGTGCGCGACGTCAGTGTCCGGATCGACGCCGGCGAGCGGATCGGCGTCATCGGCCCCGTGGGGTCCGGCAAGACCACCCTGGCCCGCCTGCTGTGCGGTCTCTACGAGCCGGTCGACGGGGCGGTCCTGCTGGACGCCACCGACGTGCGCCAGGTCGATCCGGCCGACGTGCGCAACGCCATCGGGCAGGTGATGCAGGACGTGGTCCTGTTTCAGGGCAGCATCCGCGACAACATCGCCATCGGCCAGCCGCACGCCGACGACGCGATGATCCTGGAGGCGGCGCGCCTCGCCGGGGTGCACGACTTCGTGTCGCGCCACCCGATGGGCTACGACTGGATGGTCGGCGAGCGCGGGCAGTTGCTGTCGGGCGGGCAGCGGCAGTGCATCGGACTGGCCCGCGCGCTGTTGCGCGACCCGTCGATCCTGCTGCTCGACGAGCCGACCAGCATGATGGACATGAAGAGCGAACAGCGGTTCATGGAGCGCCTGCACGGCATCCTGCCCGGCAAGACCCTGATCCTGATCACCCATCGTCCGACGTTGCTGCAGCTGGTCGACCGGGTGCTGGTGATGGGCGACGGGCGGCTGGTCCGCGACGGGCCGCGCGACGACATCCTGGGCCTCGGCCGGCAGCGCGCGAAGCCGCGACAGACCGGCGTCCGGGTGACCCCGGGGAGGGCCCGCGATGGCGCGTAACGGACGCTGGAACGATGTCGATTTCGCGCTCGACGTGGATGCCGCGCGGCTCCAGGGACCGGCGCCGCGGGCCCGCCTGCTGCTGTTCTTCGTGGTGCTGTTCTGCGTGCTCGCGGTGGTCTGGGCGCGCTACGCGGTGCTCGACGAGGTGACCCACGCCGAGGGCAAGGTGGTGCCGTCGTCGCAGGTGCAGGTGATCCAGCACCAGGAGGGCGGGATCATCAAGCGGATCGACGTCCGCGAGGGCCAGATCGTGGAAGCCGGCCAGGTGCTGTTCCAGATCGACGACACCGGCTTCGCCGCCTCCTACGGCGAGATGCAGAGCAAGTACGTCAATCTGCAGGCGGCGATCGCCCGCCTGACCGCCGAGACCGGGGGCCGCGCCCCGGATTTCCCGGACCCGCTGGCCGCCGGCCATCCCTCCGTGGTGGCCAGCCAGACCGACCTCTATCGGGCCCGCCAGGCCGAGTTGCGGTCGCAGCAGGGCATCCTGCGCCAGCAGGAGGACCAGCGCCGCCAGGAACAGCGCGAACTGGAGGGCAAGCTGGCCCAGCTGGACAAGAGCCTGCACCTGGCCCGCGAGGAACTGCGGATCACCGAGCCGCTGGCCCGCAGCGGGGTGGTCCCGAAGGTCGAACTGCTGCGCCTGCAGCGCCAGGTGGCCGACCTGGAGGGCGAGATCTCGGCCACCCGTCTGGCGCTGCCGCGGGTCCGCGCGTCGATCGAGGAGGCGATCCGGCGGGTCGAGGAAAAGGACCTTCAGTTCAAGGCCGAGACCTTGCGCGAGCTGTCGGAGAAACGGGCCGAGCTGCAGTCGGTGGAGGAAACCATCCGGGCGGCCCGCGACCGGGTGCAGCGGACCGAGGTCCGGTCGCCGGTCAAGGGGGTGGTGAAGACCCTGCACGTGACCACGGTGGGCGGCGTGGTGCGGCCGGGCGAGGACATCGCCGAGATCGTGCCGCTGGACGACACGCTGCTGGTCGAGGCGCGCATCCGGCCGGCCGACATCGCCTTCCTGCGCCCCGACCAGGAGGCGATGGTCAAGCTCACCGCCTACGACTTCTCCATCTACGGCGGCCTGCCGGGCCACCTGGAACAGATCAGCGCCGACACCATCCGCGACGAGGACGGCGAGGAGTACTACAAGATCCTGGTGCGCACCGATCGCAATTCCCTGACCCGCGGCACCGAGCAACTGCCGATCATTCCGGGCATGGTAGCGTCGGTCGACGTCCTGACCGGCCGCAAGTCGGTGCTCGACTACATCCTGAAACCGATCCTCAAGGGACTCGACCGGGCGCTGACCGAGCGCTGAGCGGGCGACGCAGGGAGGCGACGCGCGATGACCCAGCCGATCGACTCGATGGACGACACCGACCGCCGTCTGCAGGCGCTCGACGAGCAGCGGGCGCAGGTCGCCAACCGGCTGCCGCTGTCCGGCCCGACGACCTGGATCGGCGGCGCCGTCCTGCTGGCGGCGGCGGGGGGCTATCTGGCCCTGGGACCGGACGCCGCGCTCGATG
>JANQGL010000298.1 GCA_028277325.1 Magnetospira sp. | reverse complement strand
CGGTTCCGACTTCACCGCCGGATTGGTGGTCGCCTTGGCCGAACCCGTCCTGGTCGGCGTTGCCGGCTCCGCCTTCGCCGCCGGCATCGGGCCGGCCGGCCGGCCCGAACCCGGCGCCCCGGGAGCCGTCGGTTTGGCCTTCGCGGCGGAGCCCGGCTCGACCCTCGGGGCGGGAGCCGGTCCCGGAGCGGCTTTGGCCGTCGCCGGTTGCGGCGCGATCGCCTTGGCCGGGGCCGGGGCGGCGGCGGTTTCGACCGCAGGGGCGCGTGGCGGCGATGCCGGTTTCGGCGCGACAGCCGCGGCCTTGGCCGGGGCCGCGCCGGGCGGCTCGGTCACCGGTGCGGCGGGGCCGGAGTCGGCCGCGGGTTCGCCCGCGGAGTCGGGGCCGTCGTCCGGTTTGCCGTCCTCCGGGGCCGACCCGCCGGAAGGGTCCCTGCGTGAAAAGGGGTTATAGTTCGCGAAGAAATACAACGCCGCGAACAGAGCCGCGAACTCGAAGATCGCGAAATGCCGTCCATCCATCTTGCACTATCAATCCTTGGCTATCGCCAGGGCCTGTTGCTGGCGCCGCTGTTCGAGGTCGACCAGCAGGTCGACCACCCAGACCACGCGCTGACCATAGCGCCACCAGGGCAGATTTGGAACCGGCAATGGACCGCCCGGCAACTCGGCGCGGTGCCGTGCGGCCATCGGATCGATCAGCGGGGACGGCAGGGTGGCGCGCGTCACCGCGTCGACCAGATAGCGGGTCTCGGGCAGCGGCTGCGAGGCCTCGACCCCGTCCTTGCGGATCGACGCGCGCAACGCCTTCAGGGTCAGTTGAACCTTGCGGCGAGTCGGCACGTAGGCACGGCGCGACACCGAATCGCAGCCGGCGCGCTCCACCTGGCGGCCGATCTCGGCGTAGATGATGCCGGCCGCGTGAATGGCCGGGCGGCAGGCCGCCGGCAACCCTTCGATTCCGGTCGCCGCGCGCTCGTAGAGTGCGTCGGCGCAATGCAGCAGGCGCTGCACCACGGCGCCGATTTCCGGGCAGAACCGGGGATCGGCCAGCCAGGCGTCCGGATCCAGGCCCACCTCGCGCATCCAGCCGCGCGGCAGGTACAGGCGGCCGTTGCTTGCGTCCTCGCCGACGTCGCGCGCGATGTTGGTGAGCTGCATCGCCACCCCGAGGTCGCAGGCACGGGCCAGCACGCTCGGCTGGCGCACGCCCATGATCAGGCACATCATGGTGCCGACCGCGCTCGCCACCCGCGCCGAATAGGCCCGCAACTCGGAGATGTCCTCGTACTGCCGGCCGTCGGCGTCCCAGGCGAATCCGTCGATCAGCGCCTCCGGAAGCTCGCGCGGGATGTGGTACTCCCCGACGATGCGGGCGAACGCCCGGTCGGACACGAAGGGCCGCGGCCGGCCGTCGTAGACGGCGTCCAGACGTTCACGGAGTTCGGCCACCGCCGCCCATTGCTCGTGCCCGGCCTCGTCCACCGCGTCGTCCGACACCCGGCAGAACGCGTAGAGGGCATAGCTGGCGTCGCGCAGACGCGGCGGCAGCAGCAGCGAGGCGGCGTGAAACGACTTCGACCCGGTCCGGATCATCCGTCGGCAGGCGACGATGTCGGCGTCGTCCCGCTTGCGACGCGTCTTCGGGGTCAGGGTGTTTTCAAGCCAGGGCCGAGACATCGGGAACCACCTTGTCGAGGATATTGGCGGAGGACAGCACACCCGGCAGCCCGGCGCCGGGATGGGTCCCGGCGCCGACCAGATACAGCCGGTCGACCTCTTCGCTCCGGTTGTGGGGACGGAACCAGGCGCTCTGCACGAACAGCGGCTCGAACCCGAACGCGGAGCCGTTCACGGACAGCAGCCGATCGCGGAAGTCCAACGGAGTCACCAGGCGCGACGTGACCACCCGCTCGGACAGGCCGGGCAGGACGGTGTCCTCCAGGCGGCGGGCGATCTTCCGGCGATAGGGCTCGGCCTCGACCGCCCAGTCCTGGCCGCCGCCGAGGTGCGGCACCGGGGACAGCACGTAGAAGCTGTCGCAGCCCTCCGGGGCCATCGACGGGTCGGTCGCGGTCGGTCGGTAGAGGTACACGCTGAAGTCCTCGGCCAGGACCTGGCGGCCGAAAATGTCCTTGAGCAGCCCTTCGTAGCGCGGGCCCATCAGGATGGTGTGGTGGCCGACGTCGGGATAGGTGCCCTTGGTCCCGAAATGCCACACGAACAGGCTCATCGAGTAGCGGGCCCGGCGCAGTTTGGCGTCGGTCCAGCGGTGGCGCGGCGCCTTGCCCATGAGGGTGCCGTAGGTGTAGGCCGGATCGGCATTGGAGACCACCACGTCGGCCGCAACAGGCTCGCCGTCGGCCAGCCGGACGCCGGTGGCGCGCCCGTTCCCGACCGTGATCTCGGCCACCTCGGCGTCGTAACGGATCCGGTTGCCCTGCCCCTCGATCAGGCCGACCAGCCCCCTGACCAGGCTGTGGGTGCCGCCCATCGCGAAATGCACGCCCCATTCGCGCTCCAGATAGGCGATCAGCGAATAGATGCAGGTCACGTGCAGCGGGTTGCCGCCGATGAACAGCGGGTGGAAGCTCAGGCCCACCCGCAGCTTGGGTTCCTTGACGTACTGGCTCACGTGCCGCCAGACACTGCGCCAGGCGCCCAGGCGCGCCATGGCGGGCAGCACCTTCAGCATGTCGGTCAGGTGGTTGAACGGGGTGTCGGCCAGTTTCACGAAGCCGATCTTGAAGATGTCCTCGCTCTCCTTGAGGAATTTCTCGTAGCCGGCCACGTCGCCGGGCGACAGGCCGGCGATTTCGGCCCGCATGTACTCGGGATCGCCGTTGACCCGGAACAGCTTGCCGTCGTTGAACCGGACCGTATAGAACGGATCCAGGGGCCGCAGGTCCACGTCGTCGGCCATCCTGCGGCCGCACAGCGACCACAACTCCTCGAACACGTAGGGCGCGGTGACGATGGTCGGCCCGGCGTCGAACGTGAACCCGTCCTGCCTGAACACGCCGGCGCGGCCGCCGGGCCCCGACAGCTTTTCGAGAACGGTCACCCGATAGCCGCGGGCCCCCAGGCGGATCGCCGCCGCCAAGCCCCCAAACCCGCTGCCGATGACGACCGCGTGCGGCGCGGTCGAGCGCGCCGCGCGAAACGCCGCCGCCGCGGGATCAATCTTCATGACGCACCCGTGTAACTCCAAATTGACATTAACCCCTCCGGGCAATGTAACAGCTTACTGACATCCGGAGCAATCCCATAGCGCGGTCGCAAATCAATCCGCCATGGCGCTTTCCCGCCGCCGCAGGGCCGGGCGGCCAGGGCATTCGCTGTTTCCCGTCCGAAACGACTCGGATATCATCGTCGCCGCAACCGACATTTCGTTCTTACGAACAGGGCGCCTGTTCGGATCATCGCGGGAACGGAGCCAGTCACTCGGCCAGGCTTGGCACCGGGCGAATCCGACGACGGCGCTGCTGCGCGACCTGCACGGGCAGCCGGCGGCGACGCAACGGGCTCGCCTGCACGCGGCGCTGCGCGCCTATCAGGGCGACGAGACCCGCCGCGACGACGTTTCGGCCATCGGCTTGATCCGCTGAAGCGCCGCGTCAGGCGGCGTCGACCACCCCCGCCCGCCGCGCCGCGTCGAGGATGAGCCCGGCGACCAGGTCCGGCCGTTCCTCGTGCACCAGATGCCCGTAGCCGGCAATCCGGTGCGCCGCGGCGCCGGGAGCGGCGTCGGCCACGTAGTCGGCCACCGAGGGCGTCACCGTGCCGTCCTTGGCGCCGACCACCAGGAGCAGCGGCGTCGTCAGGTTCGGCAGGTCGCGGACCAGCGGCTCAAGCTCCCAGTTGGCCATCATGCCGAGCGCCCCCGCGACGTGCTTCGGGTCGCGCCACAGGCGGGCGTAGAGTCCGGTCCCGGCATTGTCGATGTCCGACCCGGTGTCGCGGATCATCCGCTCGACCCGCCGCCCGTCGCCCACGCTCCAGGCGAAGACATGCGGCACGAAGGGGTTGCAGAACAGCATCTTGGCGATCGGCGGGAACAACTGCCCGGCGATCCCGCCGAACGGCAGGAAGGCGCCGTTGATGCTGACCAGCTGGCGCGGCGCCAACTGCCCGTCGAGGGTCATCCGGGTGGCGATGGCGGCGCCGGCCGAATGGCCGACCGCCACCTCCGGCGACAGGTCGAGCGCGTCGAGCAGGCTGCGCAGGGCCTTCGACATCCCGGGCAGGGACAGCCGGTGCGCCGGCATCGACCCGGTGAACCCGTGCCCCGGCAGGTCCGGGGCGACGACCCGGAACCGCTCCGCCAGGAGGGGGACCAGGCCGGCCCAGGAATGGGTGGACGCGGCGGTCCCGTGCAGCAGCAGCACCGGCGGCCCGTCGCCCGCCACCTGAACGTGCCAGTCGAGTCCGCCGGCGGTCACGAACCGGCTGGCGTCGTGGTTCGGCCAGGTGGCGCCGTCGCGCTCCCAGCGCATCCCGTGGTCGGCGAACATCATCCCGCGCCTCCTCCGCCGGTGCCCGCCCTCAGGGCGTCGCAACCT
>JANQGL010000285.1 GCA_028277325.1 Magnetospira sp. | reverse complement strand
GCAGCCCTTCCGCCGCCGCGTGGTAAAGGGACAGCCGCGGATTCGTCGCGTCCGTCGACAGGGCGGCGATGCGGTCGTGGTCCACCATGCCGAGGATGTACTGATCGGCGCAGACCCCGAGGCTGGCGATACGCTGCGGTTTCGCCGAAGCGTCGCCGAAGCTCAAGGCGAGCAGAATCGGGACGGCAAAGAGCCTAAGCGCCGCCACAGACCGACCTCCCGGCGCTGCGGTCCAGAGGGTCGGGTTCCAGCCCCAGGTAAAGCGCGCGGAACTTGTCCCACATGGCGAGGCGCGACCAGTCGGGCTCCTGGCGGATGTTCTCGTCGCGGGTGATGTAGGGATGCGGGAAGAACACCGTCATCATCTGTTCGTCCTTCCCGTTGAACAATCGCAACTGCCAGCTTCGGGGCGTCCCGTCGCCGCTCAGCGCCCGAACCATCTCCGCCCGGGCACAGCGGCGGTGCATTGCCACCTCCGGCGGCGTCGGGGTCTTGCCCGGCCCCGTGTGCTCGCCGATGCAGACATGGAAATGCCAGGTGCCGAAATGGACGGTCAGGTAGCCGTCCAACAGGCCGATGCGCTTCGGGGCCTCCGGCACGGCGATCTCGAAGACGGCCCCCTGGACCAGGGAGCCGAACACGATCTCGTGCCAATGGTTTTCGAACACGTCGGTCAACAAACCGAGGAGGAAGTCCTCCTCGGTCGGCAGCGGGAAAATCTCCACCCGTCCGACGCCCGGTTCCTCGACGGTGCGCGGTCGCGTCATGCCGTCTCCTCTCCTCTCCTCTCGTTAGTGTGTTGGATTCGAAGTTCGCGACAGTATTCGGGGTCGACTCCATGGCGAATTTCGAATCCACCACACTAGAACGCGGCCCTCACGCCCACATAGGCGGCCAGGCCCGGGGTGCCGTAGCTGTCGGCCTCCTCGTACTGCTTGTCGAACAGGTTCTCGATCCGACCGTGGACGGTGAACGTCTCGGTCACGTCGTAGGACGCCCTCACGTCGAACAGGGCATAGCCGCCAAGGTATTCCCCGGTCGCGCTGTCGTAGTTGCGCCCCACCGCCCGCATGCCCAAGGTGCTCGACAGGTCGTCCGTGGGCCGCCAGGTGAGGCTGGCACTGCCCTCGTGGCGGGGACGGCGGGGCAGCACCTGCGCCGTCGCGTTGTTGCGGCTTTCGGTATAGGTGTGGCCGGCGGTGATCGTAAGGTCGTCCCGCACCTCGGCGGTCAGCGACGTCTCCAGGCCGTAGGCGCGGGTCGACGACAGGTTGGCGTACCCGGCGGGCCAGCTCCAGGTGATCAGGTCCTTGGTCCGGTTGTCGAACCAGGTGACGTCGACCACGATGCGCTCGTCCCACAGAGCCTGCTCGGCCCCGAGATCCCAGCCGCGGCTGGTTTCCGGTTCCAGGTCCGCGTTGCCCCAGGTGGCGTCGTACAGCTCGAACAGGCTGGGCGCCCGGAACCCGGTCCCCCAACTGGCGTGGAAACGGGTGTTGGTGGCGTCGAGCAGGTAGGCCGCCGTCACCCGGTAGGTGTCATGCCGACCGAACGCTTCGTGGTCGTCCAGGCGGGCGCCGAGGGTCAGCGACAGGCTGTCGTCCGGCAGGTCGACCTGGTAGTCGGCATAGAAACCGTTGTTGCGGACCGCGTCGTCGATACCGCCGCTGGTCTCGGCGGCCTCGCGCTCGGTTTCGGCCCCGAACACGAGGGCGTGATTCTCGACGATCGTCCAGGTTCCCTGGTACTCCAGCTTGGTCTTGGAACCGTCGAAGGCGGACGTCTGGGTCCGGCCCGCGTAGATGTCGCGTTCCGACGTGGCGCGCGACATGGTCAAGGTGTTGATCAGGACTCCGTCGAACAGGGAGATGTCGGCCGACAGCCGGCCGCTGCGTTCGGCCTTGTCCATGTTGTCGTCGCCGTCCACCGCCCGGCCGCCGCTCCAGTTGTCGTACTGGAGTTCCGAATTCATGGCCCGCAGCGCAGCCTCGAACCGCAGCCAGTCGGTCGCCTGGGCGCCGAACCGTCCGTTCAGGGTGAGGTTGGTGTAGCCGTCCCCTTCCACGTTGCCGGTCCGCGTACTGGCGGCGGAGAACCCGCCAACATCCTCGAACGCGACGTCGGCCGCGTAATCGAGCCGTTTCCAGGACCCGGACAGCCCGGATCGCAGGACGACCGTGTCGTAGCTGCCGTATTCGGCGGCGCCGGTGATCCGGGGCGCGCCCTTGCCCTGCCGGGTGATGACGTTGATCACGCCGCCGATGGCGTCGGCGCCGTAAAGGGTGCTTTGCGGTCCGCGCACGATCTCGATGCGCTCGATGTCGCCGACCACCAGATGGCCGAAGTCGTAGCTCTGCTGGGCGCTGCTGGTATCCGCCGCCTCGACGCCGTTGATCAGCAGCAGGGTGTGATGGCCTTCCATTCCGCGCATGCGCACGGCGGTGGCGCGTCCGGCGCCGCCGGTCTGCGAGACCGCCAGTCCGGGCACCCGGCGCAGCAGTTCCGGCACCTCGGTGACCTGGGCCCTCTCGATATCCTCCGCCGTGATGACGGTGACCGAACTGCCCAGGCTGGCCGCCGGGGTGGCGATGCGGTTCGCGGTCACCACCACGTCGGGCGCGGTCGTTTCGTCCGCGCCTCGCGCGTCGGGAATGCCGAACACCAGAAGCGCCGGCAGCAGGGCCCGTGACAGGACCTTTCGGGGGGGTTTGACTCCGTCGGATACTTCGATCACCTTGGCCATTGCAGACTCCATCTGCGTGAATGGTTCCACCGTTCACGGGAGGCGATGGGGATCCGCCAAGACGCCATCGCCTCCCATGAGCCTCGCGAAAGGGTCCGGGAATCCGCCAGGACGCCAGGGCCTTTCTTCGTTTCTGAGGGGCAGGGGGAGCCATCCCTCGGTCTTGCGACGGATTTCGGGCGTCGGACGCGGTTCAGCGGCGTCGGGCTCGAAACCCGTTCGTCGGATGGGGATGTATCGGAGAACAACTCGACCCCCACCACGGCAACGAACTGCGTCACCACGATGGGGTTCCATGTCGACAAGCCTCCCCGCTTGCCGAACGGATGACGCGGATGCTGGCAGGTCTCCTGACTCGCGGGTTGTCGTCTCGGCTCCGGCCTTCCCGGTTTCCCAGTGGCACAGATTGGAGCGTCGACTCGTCGCTCACAGTTGCGGGGGCAGCGCCGGATTCGCACCGGCTTCCCTTTTCACCCACCTGACGGTGGGCACCAGCATCGATCGTGTCTTACGCGCCCGCGCGCGAACATGTCAAGCATCGGTGAATGGAATCGCCACGCGACATACGAGGTCGTCACCCAACGCACCCGGCGGTTCTTTAACGTTTTATGATCTATCTTCAAAAGGTTAACCAAGCCCAACAGACAATTTCCGGGCCGGACGACCCGGCGAACGTCCGCCCTCGTCCCGTCCCGCATTCGTGCGTTCGGACCGGACCCGCAGCCAAGCTCTTCCGGAGAAGCCGGTTTTCACCTATTGAATAGCATGCTATCCTGTGGTAAACAGGCACGGCTTCGAATGGACGGTCCATGCGTGGCGTGGCTTTCTATATAGCATGCTATTTTTCGTGCCTCCGGTCAGGGATATCACTCCGATGCTTGAACGTCGCGTTCGCTTTCTGGTTACCCGCGGTCTCGTTGCGGCCGTCTTCCTGGCGTCGGCGGGGTGTAAGGACGCATCCTCGATTTCGGCCTCCCCGCCGCGTCCGATTTACTGGGCCGAAGTCGAGGCGAGCGAACCGGCGGTCCGCCGGGTGTTGCCAGGATTGGTGCGTCCCGCACGCCACGCCGATCTGGCCTTCGAGGTCGGCGGGCGGGTCGAGAACGTCGCGGTCGAGGTGGGCGACACCTTTCGGAAAGGCGACGTTCTGGCCCGACTCGAGGCCCGGACCCTGCGCCTGACGCGCGACGCCCGTGCCAGCGCGGTGGCCGAGGCCGAGGCAACCCTTCGCGAGGCCAAGCGGCAGTACGACCGCAAGGCCCACCTGCATGGCGACGGCTGGGCATCGGGCGCGACCTACGACACCGCCCGGGCGGCCGTCGAAACCGCGCGCAGTCGGCTCGAAAACGCCCGCGCGCGCCTCGCCCTGGCCAGGGAGGACCTGGACGACGCCGTCTTGCGCGCGCCCTACGACGGCGCGGTTGCCCGGCGCATGGTGGAGCCCGCCCAGCAGGTCTCGGCCGGCCAGATCGTGTTCGATATCCAGGGGCGGGGTGACGCCCTGGAAATCTCCGTGCCGGTGCCCGAAACGCTGGTCATGCATCTCGCCAGGGGGGATGCCGTGTCGGCGGAGCTGCCGGCCCTGGACCTGCCGCCGCTGGCGGCCGTCGTGACGGACATCGGCACCGACGCCGCCCGGGATGGCACCTATCCGGTAACGTTGAGGCTGGACTCGCCGCCGAAATCCCTGCGCGCCGGAATGACGGCCGCGGTGACCGTGACCATCAACGAATCCGCACCACGAGCCGCCGACCCATCGGCTTCGCTCACCATCCCGGCGAGCGCGTTCCTCATGGGGCAGGGATCGGATGCCGTCGCCTTTGTCGTCAAGTCGGCTGGCGACCGCGCGGACGGCTCGGGGGTGCTGGAACGGCGCGCGATCGTCCTCGGTCCCGTCACGTCGACCCACGCGACGGTGCGCGCCGGCCTGTCCCCGGGCGAGATCGTCGCCGTGCGCGGCCTGCCGTTCCTGCGCGCCGGCCAGCCCGTGATCCGGCTCGGCATCGGCGCGAATCGTTACGAATAGGACGTTGCACCCATGAACTTGACCGAAGCCGCCTTCCGTCGCCGTCCCTTGGTGGGCATGGTCCTGCTCGCCCTCATGATCTTCGGGGCGGCGAGCTATCTCGGCCTTCCGGCGCGCGAGGACCCCAAGATAACCATCCGGACATCCGTCATCGTCACGGAGCACCCCGGCCTGTCCACGGAAAAAATGGAACGGCTGATCACCCGACCCTTGGAGGAGGCCGTTCGCCGGGTGCCGGAGATCGACGAAATCCGGTCCCTGACCATGCCCGGCCGGTCGATCATTCACGCCGAGGTGGATCCCGCCGTTTTCAAGCTCGAGCAGATTTGGGACGACCTGCGAAGCCGAGTCGCGGCCGCCGCCGCCGGCCTGCCGGACGGAACGGGGCCGCCGTGGGTCAATACCGATTTCGGGGACGTCGCGATCGTCACCGCGGCCCTGGTGGGCGAGGACCACGATTGGGGCACCCGGTTCGCCATGGCCGAAGAGGTGCGCGACCGGCTCTACGCGGTGCCCGGCGTCAAGCGCATCGACCTGCTGGGCGTGCAGACGGAGCGCCTGTTCGTCGAGGTCGACCCGGCGCGCCTGGCCGCCCTGACCCTCGATCCCGACCGGCTCGGCGAGGTGCTGCGCGCCCGCAACGCGCTCGGCCCGGGTGGCGTGCTGGATGTCGGACCGCGCGGATTCCTCGTCGAGACCACGGGCGCCTTCGAAACGGTCGAGGACTTGAGCGAGTTCTTGATCCCCCTGCCGGACGGCCGCGGGGTGATCCCATTGCGCGACGTCGCCGAGGTGCGCCGCGCCCCTGTCGATCCCCCCGACCGGCCGGCCTATTTCAACGGACGCCCCGCCATCGTTCTCGCCATCTCCATGAAGGACGGCGAAAGCGTCCTGGACACCGGGCACGCGCTGCGTGACGCCCTGGCCGATGTCGAGACGACGCTTCCCGCGGGCTTCGGCCTGGAGATCATGACCTTCCAGGCCGACCAGGTGGCGAACGCGGTCTACGGGGTCACCGCCAGCGTGGCGCAAACCCTGGTCATCGTTCTGGTGGTGGTGGTCCTGTTCCTGGGCCTGCGCACCGGATTGATCGTCGGGGCGATCGTGCCGGCGGTCATGCTGGTCACCCTCGCGGTCATGAACGCGCTCGACATGACCCTGCAGCGCATGAGCCTGGCGACCCTCGTCATCGCACTGGGCCTGTTGGTGGACAACGGCATCGTGGTCGCCGAGGACTTCAAGCGGCGGCTCGAGGAGGGAGAAAGCCGGGACGAGGCCCTTCGACGCGGCGGACGCGAGCTGGCGCTGCCGCTGCTGGTCTCGACCCTGATCACCATCCTCGTCTTCCTGCCCCTGATGCTGGCCGAGCACACGGCGGGCGAGTACACCCGGTCCATTTCACTGGTCATCCTGATCTCGCTGCTGACCTCCTGGGTCCTGGCGATGACGGTCACGCCGGCGCTGTGCCACAAGTTCATCAAGGTGGCGCCGTCCGGCGGCGGCCGCCGGGCCAGCCTGCCCGACCGGGCCTTCGCGGCCCTGTCGCGGGGCTATGAACGCCTGTTGCGGATCCTGCTGCGCGTCCGCCGGGCGTTCCTGATCGTCATGCTCGCGTTGCTGATCGCGGCCGTGGCCGGCATGGGGCAGGTTCCGAAGAAGTTCTTTCCCGACAGCGACCGCTCCCAGATTCTGGCGTTCATCGACCTGCCGGCGGGCGCGACCAGCCGCGCGACGGACGCCACGCTCAACCGCGTCTTCGACGCCCTCGAAACGCCCGGCCGGGTTCCGCACGTGGACAGCTACGCGGCCTACATCGGCTCGGGCGGGCCGCGGTTCGTGCTGTCGCTGACCCCGATCGACCGGTCCCCCAACGTCGCGTTCATGGTCGCCAACGTCGAGGGCGCGGCGCACATGGAACAGGTGACAAGCGACCTGCGCGCCATGTTCCGCGAAGTGGCGCCCGAGGCCGCGGCGCGCGTCACCCGCATGTTCCTCGGCCCGAGCGATTCCAGCAAGCTCGAGGTGATGGTCACCGGGCCGGACGCCGAGGTGCTGTTCGAGGCCGGACGCCGCATCGGGTCGGCGTTCCGCGCCATTCCCGGCGCCCGCGACATCGCCACCGACTGGCACAACCGCATCGCCAAGGTGGTCGTCGAGGTGGACCAGACGCGGGCGCGCCGTGCCGGGGTGACGGCGGCCGACGTTTCGCGCGCCCTGACTCACGCCGTCGAGGGACGCGTCGCGGCGCCGTTCCGGGACGGCGACGACCCCTTCCCGATCCTGCTGCGGGCCGACGCGGAGACGCGCCGCGACCTGGAGCGGCTGGCCACCGTGCCGGTGTTTTCCGCCACGACAGGTCGGAGCGTGCCGCTCGCCCAGGTCGCAGACCTTGGGCTCGAGGGCGCGTATGGCCGGATCGCCCGCCGGGATCTGCGCCGCGCCCTCACGGTGGAGGCCCGGAACGTCGCCATGACGGCCGAGGACATGGTGCCGCTGATGGCGCCGGCGCTGGCCGAACTGCGGGCCACCCTGCCGCCTGGCCACTCCGTCCGATTCGATGGGGTGATCGCCGATTCCGCCGAATCCCGGGCGGCGCTGGCGGCCAACACGCCGCTGTGCCTTGCGGTCATCGTTGTCCTGCTGGTGGCTCAGTTCAACTCATACCGCCGCCCCCTGATCATCGTCGCCACGATCCCGCTGATCCTGATCGGCGCGGTGGCTGGCCTTCTGATGACGGGCGCCAACTTCGGGTTCATGCCGATCCTGGGACTGTTCGCCCTGTCGGGCATCATCACCATCAACGCCATCGTCCTCATCGATCGGATCGACCTGGACCGAGCGGCCGGAATGGCGGCCTTCGAGGCCGTCGTGACGGCGTCGGTCCGCCGCCTGCGGCCGATCCTGATGACCACGATCACGACGATTCTCGGTCTCGCGCCGTTGATCGTGGGCAGGGACGCGCTTTTCTACGGCATGGCAAGCGTCATCGCGTTCGGTCTGCTGGTCGGCACCTTGCTGACATTGGGGGTGGTCCCGGTGCTCTACAGCCTCCTGTTCGGCATCCGGGCGCCAAGTCGGCGGGCGGCCTGAAGCCGGCGCGCGGAATCGCGCGGCCGAGGCCCGTTGGTTATTGAATAGTGTGCTATCTTTCTGCTATATAGCGTGCTATGCATAAATCCGCCAAGGAGATCGAGTCATGCCCAAGGCCCTTCACCCGATCGCCGGCGCGCTCGCGCTTCTGTTGATCGCGCTCTTCTGGGTCTCCACCGTCGTCGCCGAGGTTTTCGGGGCGACCGGCGACGTCGTCGCGGTCAAGACCGCCATACCCTGGGCGTTCCTGCTGCTGATTCCCGCGCTCGCGGCGGCCGGCGGCAGCGGATTCCGGCTTGCGAAGGGACGTTCGGGCGAACTTGTCCAGATCAAGCGCAGGCGCATGCCCGTCATCGTCGCCAATGGCGTCGTGGTCCTGATCCCGGCCGCGCTGTTCCTGGCCGCAAAGGCCCGCGCCGACGCGTTCGACACGGCTTTCTACACCGTCCAGGCGCTCGAACTGCTCGCCGGTGCGGTGAATATCGCCCTTCTCGGCCTGAACATGCGCGACGGTCTGCGCATGACCGGCCGCAAGATCGAAACCGCAACGTGACCCCCCAACAGGAAGGAATCCTCATCATGAAACGCCTTTCCCTGCTCGTCTTGTCGGCGGCCCTGATGTCCATGGTTTTGGCCGCGTGCGGCGCGCCGCACATGAAAAAGATCCGGTCGGCCAAGAACACCCTTGTCGGTCGGGAGGCCACCCTGCTGGCCAGGTGCATCGGCGACCCTCTGGACATTCGCGATGTCCCCGGCACGGCAGGTCAGATCTACGTCTACTCGTCGGCGCAGGTCCGCAGCCCCGCAGGCGCCCTGCAGGCCACGCCCCGACCGAGTGACGCCGCGAGTGCCAGGGCCTGCGTGTTCGAGATCAAGGTTCACGACGGCCGGATCATCGCCGTGGACAGCGACAACCGTAGCGGCTGGGGTTTCGGCAGCATCAAGAACTGCTCCGCCGTCGTCCGGCGGTGTGTCGGCGGCTGAACAACGGCATGGACGTTCCGCCAGCCGGTTGATCCTTCGGCGCCCGGCTGGCGGATACCGCTTCTCGACAATACGCGGACCTAGTGCACCGACTCCGACAAAAGGTGTATCTTTTTGTCGGCCCGGCGCCCCAGTCAAGCATTTGTTTGTGCAGCGATTCACCAAACGAACGTCGACCTTCGCCCGAATCTTTCGCTTGGATCGCTGCACTAGTGTGGTGGATTCGAAGCTCGCCATGGACTCCGCCCCGAACACTGTCGCGAACTTCGACTCCACCACACTAATTCTTGTATCCCATCTCGGCCAGGCGCCGCTTGACCCGCTCGATGGCGCGCGGCATCGAGGCCTGGGCCCATTTCTGCCCGAGGACCATGCTCTGCTGGGTGACGAGGGGCATTTTTTCGAGCGTCTTGCGGCCGGTCGGCGTGCGGTAGAACGCTGCCACATCCCTCAGCTCGTCGGCCGTGAAATGCGACGTGTAGACGGCGACGGCGCCTTTCTCGAACGTGGCGTAATCCTCCTTCAGCGCCGTCATGAATTCCTGTGAAATGACCGTCAGGATCTCGTCCGGGATCTCCGGGTTCTCGGCCTTGACCTGCTGGACGATCATCGGAGTCAGGACACCGAGCATCTTGTCGATCATGCTTTGCAGGTCCATGGTCTGGATCAGGTCCCGCGCCGCCGCCGCGGCCGCGGCGTCGGCGGCGCGCGCCGCGACGGGGACCGTCGTGGCCAGGGTCGCGGCGAGCAAAAGAGCGAAGATCGTCCGGCGCATGATTCGGTCTCCTTGGGTGACGTCGTGACATGTCGGGGAGGAACGGCGGAGCGGCAGCCTACCACGAATGGTCGCGCCGGGCGCGCCCTTTCTCCCGCCGGCACCGGACGCGCCGGCGATTTCACGGCCCCGCATCGGATGAGGCGAATCGATCACCACAACGGCGCGACTCGGCCGAATCGGCAAGATTTCGCCACATTCCGGAGTTAGCAAATCGTTATCCGGTTGCGGGGTGGGGGCGCTTCCTCTAGAGTTTCCGTCCTGTTCGCACGGCCCGAACGTGGGTGGCGTTCGGATCGGGGGGTTCACGTCAAGGAGTTGATTGGAGGGGCAATGGACTACGAGAAGTTCTTCACCGAGAAGGTCGCCTCTCTCCGCGAGGAGGGCCGGTACCGCATTTTCGCCGATCTGGAACGCAAGCTGGGAGAGTTCCCGAGGGCGATCAACCATTATCCGGGCGGCACCCGCGAGGTCACCGTCTGGTGCTCCAACGATTACCTCGGCCAGGGCCAGAACCCGGAGGTTCTGAGCGCCATGCACGCCGCGCTCGACAAGAGCGGCGCCGGCGCCGGCGGCACCCGCAACATCTCCGGCACCAACCATTTCCACGTGCTGCTCGAACGGGAGCTGGCCGACCTGCACGGCAAGGAGGCCGGGCTGCTGTTCCAGTCGGCCTGGGTCGCCAACCTGACCGCGATCAGCACCATCGCGTCGATGATCCCCGACATGGTCCTGATCTCGGACGCCAAGAACCACAACTCGATGATCGAGGGCATGCGCCACTCGCGTTGCGAGAAGCTGATCTTCAAGCACAACGACGCGAAGGACCTTGAGGAGAAGCTCAAGTCGCTGCCGCGCGACCGCGCGAAGATGATCCTGTTCGAGTCCGTCTATTCGATGGACGGCGCCGTGGCGCCGATCGCCGACTTCTGCGATCTGGCCGACGAATACGGCGCCATGACCTTCATCGACGAGGTGCACGCGGTCGGCATGTACGGCCACCGGGGCGGCGGCATCGCCGAGCGCGAGGGCCTCGCGCACCGGCTGACCGTGATCCAGGGCACCATGGCCAAGGCCTTCGGCGTGGTCGGCGGCTACATCGCCGGGTCCAAGGAGATGTGCGACTTCGTGCGCTCCTACGGCACCGGGTTCATCTTCTCGACTTCCATGCCGCCGGCGGTCGCCGCCGGCTGCCTGGCCAGCATCCGCTACCTCAAGCAGCACAACGAGGTGCGCGAGCGGCATCAGGAGCGTTCGCAGACCCTCAAGCGGCGGTTCGCCGAGATCGGCATTCCGGTGATCGAGAACCCGAGCCACATCGTGCCGGTGCGGGTCGGCGATCCGGTGCTGTGCAAGCAGGCCAGCGACATGCTGATGGACGACTACGGCATCTACGTGCAGCCGATCAACTACCCGACCGTGCCGCGCGGCACCGAGCGCCTGCGCTTCACGCCGACGCCGCTGCACAACGACGCCGAGATGGACCATCTGGTGAACGCCATGCAGGCGGTCTGGAAGAAGCTGGGACTGGAGTTCCGCACCGCCGCCTGACGGCGATCCACGCGACCCATCGCACCCATGGGCGGGGGCCGGCGGCCACCCGCCCATTCTTTGTCGTGCGCCATGCCGGGCGCACCAGACGAAAGCCCCCACCCGATCACCGGGTGAGGGCTCACGTCGGACCGTGTCAGGACCGGGTCGCGCAAGCGGCCGGGTCTCGCGTTAGACTCACCGTCCGGACCTGTTGGTTTTCCTTGGGTCCTGTCGGTTTTTTTTAGCCAGTCCAGTCTAACGCGTTTCTGCCTAAGGCCTTGTTCTCGAAGAAGAGAAACCCTTACGACGAGTAGTACATCTGGAACTCGACCGGGTGCGGGGTGTGCTCGAAGTTGTACACCTCTTCCCACTTCAGCTCCATGTAGCCGTCCAGCATGTCCCTGGTGAACACGTCGCCCTTGGTCAGGAACTCGTAGTCGGCCTCCAGGGCTTCCAGGGCCTGGCGCAGCGAGCCGCAGACGGTCGGGACGTCGGCCAGTTCCTCCGGCGGCAGGTCGTAGAGGTTCTTGTCCATCGCCTGACCCGGGTCGATCTTGTTCTGGATGCCGTCCAGGCCGGCCATCACCATGGCCGAGAAGGCCAGGTAGGGGTTGGCGGTCGGGTCGGGGAAGCGGACCTCGACGCGCTTGCCGTTGGGGCTCGCGGTGAACGGGATGCGGCAGGAGGCGGAGCGGTTGCGGGCCGAGTAGGCGAGCAGCACCGGGGCCTCGAAGCCGGGGATCAGGCGCTTGTAGGAGTTGGTCGACGGGTTGGTGAAGGCGTTCAGCGCCCGGGCGTGCTTGATGATGCCGCCGATGTAGTGCAGGGCGGTGTCCGACAGGTCGGAGTAGCCCGAGCCGGCGAAGGTCGGCTTGCCGTCCTTCCAGATCGACTGGTGGGTGTGCATGCCCGAGCCGTTGTCGTTGATCACCGGTTTCGGCATGAAGGTCGCCGTCTTGCCGTAGGTGTGGGCGACCATGTGGACCACGTACTTGTAGATCTGCACGTTGTCGGCGCAACGCACCAGGGTCGAGAAGGTCAGGCCCAGTTCATGCTGCGACGGCGCCACCTCGTGGTGATGCTTGTCCATCGCGAGGCCCATTTCCTGCATCACCGACACCATCTCGCCGCGCAGGTCGGACGCCGAATCCACCGGCGGCACCGGGAAGTAGCCGCCCTTGACCGTCGGGCGGTGGCCGATGTTGCCTTCCGGCATGATCTTGCCGGTGACGTAGGGGCCTTCGTCGGAATCGAACTCGTAGCCGACCTTGTTCATGTCGACCTGGAAGCGCACGTCGTCGAACACGAAGAACTCCGGCTCCGGGCCGAAGTAGGCGGTGTCGCCGATGCCGGTCGATTTCAGGTAGGCCTCGGCCGCCTTGGCGATGGAGCGCGGATCGCGGTTGTAGGCCTGGCCGGTGCCGGGCTCGAAGACGTCGCAGTTGAGGATCAGCGTGCTCTGGGCCGAGAACGGGTCCATGACGGCCGTCGAGGCATCGGGAATCAGCGCCATGTCGGATTCGTTGATCGCCTTCCAGCCGGCGATGGACGAGCCGTCGAACATGATTCCGTCGGAGAAGGAGTCCTCTTCGACCACCCCGGATACCATGGACAGGTGCTGCCATTTGCCGCGCGGATCGGAGAAACGGAGATCGACGTACTTGACGTCATTGTCCTTGATCAGCTTGAGGACGTCCTCGGGAGTGTCGCATTTCAGCGTCATGGTTGCTTACCCTTCAAAACGATGGAGTAAATACCGGCTCGGGTCAGACGGCGTCGTTGCCGCGCTCGCCCGTTCGGATGCGGATGGCGTCTTCAATGGTCGAGATGAAGATCTTTCCATCGCCGATCCGACCCGTGTAGGCGGCCTGCTGGATGGCCTCGATGGCCCGTTCGACCAGCGAATCGTCGACCACCAGTTCGATCTTCACCTTGGGCAGGAAGTCGACCACGTATTCGGCGCCCCGATAGAGCTCCGTGTGTCCTTTTTGGCGACCGAACCCCTTGGCTTCGACCACGGTGATGCCCTGCAGACCCACTTCGTGAAGCGCGTCCTTCACCTCGTCGAGTTTGAAAGGCTTGATGATCGCCTCGATTTTCTTCATTGGAACCGTCCCCCTTTTTATTGTGTCAGCGGACTTCGGGGCGACCTCGGCCAAGCCAAGGTCCCCTACCGTCAAAGCACGTGCCGTGCCAAGCGCACTTTGCCGTCAATCGACCGGCTGTCGCAAGGGATTCCTTGGCCAAAAGACCATCCGGCCCGTTGCCGCACCAAACCCGGCGCCCAAAAAAAAAGCAGTTGCCCATTCTTTCGCCGCCTTGCCGCTTGGCCGTCCGGCGCGACCGGACCGGCGCGGCGCCCGCGGGGTCTTCGCGGGCGTGCTATTTCCCTTGACGCTGCTGGGTTGGAGCGCTAATCAAGGCCCTCCCGCGATGGCGAGCGTAGCTCAGTCGGTTAGAGCACCTGGTTGTGGTCCAGGGGGTCGTCGGTTCGAATCCGATCGCTCGCCCCAATATTTTCAAAAAGATACGCTTCGGTCGGCAGAACCCGGCGCGCCGGCCCGTCCCCGCCGAGGCTCACGCCGGCGCGGCGAAGCTGTCCAGCCTGGCGAAGAACGTCCGGTGATCGATGTAGTGGGTGCCGTCGCAGGAGAACGACATGTTGATCATGCCGTTGATCAGGTTCACCGCGCCGTTGCGGAGATAGATCTCCTCGTCGGTCAGCCGCAACCGCTTGAACTCCTGCAACAGCCGCGACAGGTTGCGCGGACCGATCAGCGACCGGCGCCCGGCATGGTCGCCATCGGGAAACCGGTCCAGGAAATCCGGCGCCAGAACCTCCTCGCGGACGAACTTCTCGTAACAAAACGGGTCGCGTGCGAACCAGCAGGTGATCTGGCTCGACGAGTAGTGGATCTTGGAATGAAACATGCCCTTGCGCAGGAACAGCGCGTAGATGATGCCGTGCATCTGATCCAGGTGTTCGTCGAACAGGCTGACCACCCGTCTCTGCTCGAACAAAAAGGAGCGCACGGACGGATCGCCCTTGATCTGCAGCCAACGCTCCGGCATTCGCAGGATCCTTCGTTCCGGTCGCCGCCGTCGGCCGGCGCATCCCCGAAGGACCGCGCAAGCCTGGCGTGACCGCGGTTGAAAAAAGGTCCCGTCGCGGACCCGGTTGTCACAGACATGATCACGCGGGATCGCGTT
>JANQGL010000199.1 GCA_028277325.1 Magnetospira sp. | reverse complement strand
AGCGGTCTCGGGGTGGCGCTCGACCTGCAGGGTCGCCACGCGGAGGCGCAGGCGGCTTATATCGACGGGCTCGAACGGTCGCCGGACGACGCCGCCCTGCGCAACAACCTGGCCCTGTCGACGGCGCTCGGCGGCGACTTCGCGGAAGCGGTGCGCCTGCTGGCGCCGATCGCCGGGCAGCCCGGGGCATCGCCGCGCCTGCGCCTCAACCTGGCCCTGATCCACGGTCTGGCCGGCGACATGGCGCGCGCCGCCGAGGTCGCCTCGTCGACCCTCGGCCCGGCCGAGGTGCGCAACAACCTCGCCTACTACGAACGCCTCCAGACCCTGCCGCCGCGCGAACGGGCGGCGGCCGTCCTGGGCATCGGCGGCGCCGCGCGGTAGGCCGCCGCCGGAAAAGCCGGGCGCCGGGAGGCGACCCCTCACCCCCCGGCGCCCGCCGGACCGCGCAATCCCGACAGCACGGATCCGGATTCGATGTCCCGCCCGGGCCCGGCTCAGCCCCCGACCCCTCCCATGTTGTCGATGGTCGACAGGATCGCCGGCCCGAGCAGCACCACGAACAGGGTCGGCAGGATGAACACGACCAGCGGAATGGTCAGGGTGGCCGGCAGCTTGGCCGCCTTTTCCTCGGCCTTCATCATCCGCTCGTTGCGGAACTCGGCGGCCAGCACGCGCAGGCTCTGCGACAGCGGGGTACCGTACCTCTCGGTCTGCAGCAGGGTGTTGACGACGCCGCGGATCTGCTCCAGGCCGCAGCGCGCCGACAGGTTCTCCAGGGCCGCCCGGCGCTGCGGCAGGAACCCCAGCTCGACCGCCGTCAGGGCCAGCTCGTCGGCCAGCTCCGGCGACGCGCGCCGGGTCTCGCGGGCCACCCGGTTGAGCGCCGCGTCCAGGCTCAGGCCCGCCTCGGCGCAGATCACCAGCAGGTCGAGGGCGTCGGGGAGCCCCTTGCGCAACGCCTTCTTGCGCCGGTCGGCGGCGTTGCGCACGAAAATCTCCGGGGCATAGGCGCCGATCACCGTGCCGAGCAGGGCCACGAACAGCTTCGCCATCGGCGGCATCGGCCACAGGGCGAGGACGTAAAGGGCCAGCACCGCCGCGCCGCCGAATACGAACGGCAGGGCCAGCTTGAAGAACAGGAACATCACCAGGGCGTCCTTCGACCGCCAGCCGGCGGCGCTCAGCTTGCGGGCGATGCTCTCGGACTCCTTGGTGCCCAGCAGGCGCAGCCGGGTCACCACCTGGCGCATCACCCCCACCGCCTCCCGGCGGTGCTGCCGCTCGCGGCGCCCCGGCCCCGCCATCACCCCGGCCTTGAGCGCCGCCCGCTGCCGCTTCAGGGCGCGCACCCGGCCGTCCAGGGGATCGCCGATCCGGAGGCCGCTCCACACCGCGACGACGCTGACGAACCCGGCCAGCGCGGCCATCACGGCGACGATGTCCTCGATCGGAACCGGCAGCATGGCGGCCAGCGCGCTCATATCTCGAAGCTCACCATCTTGGACATCACCAGACCCCCGAGGCTCAGGCTGCCGAGCGCGACGCCGACCATGATCAGGCCGCGCGGATCGGTGAACAGGGTCGATTCGTAGCTCCAGTTGATGGCCGACAGGATGCCGAACATGACGAACGGCAGCGATCCGAGGATCACCGCGCTGGCCCGCGCCTCCGACGACATCGCCTTGATCTTCAGCTTCATCTGCCGCCGCCTGCGCAGGATGTCGGACAGGTTGGCCAGGGTCTCGGCCAGGTTGCCGCCGGTCTCCTTCTGCACCGACAGGGAAATCACGAAGAACTTGAACTCCGGGGTGTCGAGACGCCGTGCCGCGTCCCACAGCGCGTCCTCCAGGGTGCGGCCGAACTTCATGGAATCGAACACCTTGCGGAACTCGACGCCGACCGGGTCGGCCATCTCGCGGCCCACCGCGCCGATCGACTCGGTGACCGGCAGGCCGGAGCGCAGGCCGCGCACGATGAGATCGATGGCGTCCGGGAACAGGCCGTTGAACCTGTTGACGCGGCGCTTCGCCATCCGGCCGATCATCCAGTTGGGCAGGCCGAGGCCGACCGCCAGCCCGAACGGCAGGGCGATCAGCCAGGGCAGGCCGCCGGGCACCGCCGCGAGCCCGGACGCGACCAGCATCAACGCCCCGTTGACCACCATGTAGCTGCCGATCGAGATGTCGCGCCCGGTGCGGTCCAGCTTGTCGCGCAGCACCGAGGCCCGGGGCAGCAGGCTCTTCAGCATCCGGTCCAGGGTCGGGAAGGCGCCCGTGGTCTCGGTCCGCCGCACGGTCATGTGGGCCGCCGCCACGGCGGGCGCCAGGCCGTGCGCGCGGCGGTTCACCGCCGCGGCGCGGCGGACCAGGGCGCGTTTCGCGGCGCCGCCGGAGTGGATGGCCAGGACGAGGGCGATCAGGGCGCTCGCCACGCCGCCGAACAGGACCAGTTCGCCGCCCATCATCCCATCGCCTCCATGACCGCCCGGTCGAGCCCGAAGTACTTGGCCTTGTGCAGGAAATGGGGCCGCAATCCGGTCGACTCGAAGCGGCCCCGCAGCCTGCCGTCCGACCCCTCGCCGTCGTAGGCGTAGGTGAACAGGTCCTGGGTGGTCACCACCTCGCCCTCCATGCCGACCACCTCGGTGATGTGGGTGATCCGCCGCATCCCGTCGCGCATCCGGCTCACCTGCACGATCATGTGCACGGCGCTGGCGATCTGCGCCCGCACCGCCTCGTGCGGCAGCTTGACGCCGGTCATGGCGACCATGTTCTCCAGGCGGGTCAGGCCCTCGCGCGGGTTGTTGGCGTGGATGGTGCCCAGCGAGCCGTCGTGGCCGGTGTTCATGGCCTGCAGCATGTCGAGCGCCTCGCCGGCCCGGATCTCGCCCAGGATGATGCGGTCGGGGCGCATGCGCAGGGCGTTCTTGACCAGATCGCGCTGGGTGATCTCGCCCTGCCCCTCCAGGTTCGGCGGCCGGGTCTCCAGGCGCACCACATGCGGCTGCTGCAGTTGCAGTTCCGCCGCGTCCTCGATGGTGACGATCCGCTCGCCGTCGTCGATCATCCTTGAGAGGGCGTTGAGCAGGGTGGTCTTGCCCGATCCGGTGCCGCCGGAAATCAGGATGTTGAGCCTGGATCGCGAGGCGATGCGCAGCACGGTGGCCATCTGCGGCGACAGGTTGCCGCTCCGCTCCATGACGTCGAGGGTGATCTTCTTCTTGGCGAACTTGCGGATCGAGACGGACGGGCCGTCGATGGCCAGCGGCGGGATGATGATGTTGACGCGCGACCCGTCGGCCAGGCGGGCGTCGCACAGCGGCGTCGACTCGTCGACCCGGCGCCCGACCTGCGACACGATGCGGGTGGCGATGTTCATCACGTGGGCGTCGTCGCGGAACGTCACCTCGGACAGCACCAGCTTGCCCTTGCGCTCCACGTAGACCTGCCGCGGCCCGTTGACCATGATGTCGGTCACCGTCTCGTCGGCCAGCAGAGGCTCCAGCGGCCCCAGGCCCAGCATGTCGTTGAGCAGCAGGGTGACCAGGTCGCGCTGCTCGATCGCGTTCAGGTGCAGTTTCCGTTCGGCCAGGATCTCGCCGACGATGTCGCTGACCTGGCGGGCCAGTTCGCCGCGCGGCACCTCGGAGGCGCGGCTGACGTCGATCCGCTCGATCAGCAGGGGCTGCACCTGTTCCTTGGCCCGGCTCACCGGGTCGCGGGTCGGCCCGGCCCGGTCGCCCGCCGCGCGGGCCTCGGCGAGGCGCCGGTTGATCAGGCAGGTCACGGTGTCGCGGCGCTCGGTCGGCGCCATCGGCGCGTCGGCCGTCGCCGCGTCGAGGATTTCCGTGATCCGCGCCGCCAGCTGGCCGCGGGCCAGGGACAGGGCTTCGGCATCGCCGATGCGCTCGCGGACCGCCGGCTCGACCCTGGCCGCCGCCGCCTCGATGCGCGCCTCCCGCCCGGCGTCGTCGGCCGGCGGGCTGTCCGGCGGCGCGACCGGCCGGCGGGCCGGCCGCTCGGCGTCGAGCGGCACCACGGTCGGCGCGGCCTCCTGACGGCGCCCGAACATCACGCCGCCTTGCGCCCGAGCAGGCGCCCGAACAGCGAGCCGCCGGTCCGCGCCGCGCCGGCCGGAGGGTCGATGCGCCGCGCCAGGTCGGCCAGGCCGGCCACCGCCTTGGACTTCCTCGCCACCTCGGGCGCCGCCTTGCCCTTGTTGGCGCTGTCCATGAAGGTGGCGGCGTCGAACGGCAGCATCAGGTCGACCCTGGCCTCGATGCCCTTCTCGAAGGCGCCTCTCGGCATCTCGCCGCGGCCCAGCAGGCCGACCCGGTTGATCACCAGATGCTGACGGGTGTCCGGCGCCACCTTGGACAGGTACTCGCGCAGCCGCAGCATGTCGCGCATGCCGGCCAGCGACAGGTCGCCGACCAGGATCACGTCGCCCGCCGACTTGGCCACGTCGCCGCCGGCCAGGGCGTCGCGCGGCAGGTCGATCACCACCCGCTCGAACGACTGGCACATCTTTTCCAGCAACAGGTCCACCGCGTCCGGCACCAGGCGGATGGCGCGGTCCATGTCCTCCTCGGCGTCGAGCACGAACAGCCGCTCGCCGGCCCGCACCGTGGCCCGCTCGATGAACAGGCCGTCGATGCGGCCGGGAGTCTCCAGCGCCTCCCGGAAGCCGCGTCCCGGCTCCAGGTCGAGGGCCAGGGCGGTGGTCCCGAAATACAGGTCGAGATCGACCAGGGCGGTCCTGCGATGGTGCGCGTTGGCCAGCAGCCAGGCCAGGTTGACGGCCACGGTGGTGGCCCCCACGCCGCCGCGCGCCCCGACCACGGCGGTCAGGCGGGCGGTCTCCTCCGTCCCGTCGCCGTCCGCCGTCCGCGGCGGTTCCGGCGCCCGGTCGAGGGCTGCCGCGAGCGCCTCCGGCGCCACCGGCTTCACCAGGTAGTCCTCGACCCCCATCTCGCGCAGGTCGCGATAGAGATTGACGTCGTTCACCGTGCCGAGGGCGATCACCCGGGTGTCCGGGTCGCAGACCTCGGCCAGGGCGCCGAGGTCGGCCAGCGGATCGGCGGTCCCCGTGAGGTCGATCAGCAACAGGGGCGGGGTCCGCATGCGGGCCAGCAGGGCCGCCGCGTCGGCCAGGTCGCCGCACCGCACCGCGCCGTCCGGCCAGCCGCGCTCGCCGGCCAGGCGGTGCAGGCCCTGCGCCGTCACGTCGTCGGTGACACAGGCGAGCAGGGGCGGGACATCGGCCACCGGGGCCGTCTTCGTCGCGGGCATGATCATCGGGTCCTCCCTGAACCTATTCGCCTTCCGACTTCGAGAACGTATAGACGGCGCCGGTATTGAGGATGGCGATCGGCGTCGTCTCGCCGGCCCGGTAGCGGGCGATCCCGGCCGCCACGTAGCCGCCGTCGGCCGGACCCATCTCGCGGCCCTCCATCAGGTCGCGCGGATCGGCGACCATCAGGCCCAGGTTGCTGGCGGTGGCGCAGCCCCAGTTGGACGTCACACTGTTGGAATGGGTATTGCCGGCCTCGTCGCTCCAGTCCGGGCAGGCCGGCAGGGTGACCACGTGACGCCGCACCCGCACCGCCACGGTGGCCGACGACGGCCGCGTCCGGTCGACCGCCAGGCGGGGCGGCACCCCGGCACGGGCCAGGTAGCCGGTGACCGCCTCGGCGCGGCGGCGGGCCAGCGGCGTCGGATCGGCGACCACCTCGACCCGGTCGGCCCGGCCGGGTCGCACCCGGCGCAGGAAGTCGTCGAGCGCCGCCATCTCGGTTCCGTGCAGGTCGGCGCCGCCGGCCGGGAACCGCACGTGATGGACCATCTCGGTGGGGGTCACGCGGAGCGTCTTGGCCGGCGTCACGTTGTGCCAGTCCTCCACCTCGGCCTCCTTGCCGACCAGATAGGCGGCGCCGGCCGCGGCGCCGGTGACGGCCACCGTCTCGGCGGCACCGAAGGTCGCGCAGCCGCCGAGCGGCACGCCGGCCAGGAGCGCGCAGGCGAGAACGGCGGGGACTTTGGGACGCGGGGTCATGGGATGCCTCCTCAGTCGAGGGTGAAGCCGACCGGGCCGATCAGGCTGCGGCCGTCGCCGACCACGCTCGCCGGGCGTCCGGGCGTGCGGTCGCGCTTGTGGGTGCCGCCGACCACCAGCCGCTCCATGTCGCTCGGCGGATGGAACCCGTCGAGCGGCGACGCCATGCGCGGCGCCGAGACCGGTTTCACGATGTAGGGGGTGACGAGGATCACCAGTTCGCTCTCGTCGCGCTGGAAGCGGTCGGACTGGAACAGGCGGCCCAGCACCGGCACGTCGGCGAGACCGGGGAACTTGGAGATGTCGTGGGTCACATTGTTCTGCAGAAGCCCGGCGATGGCGAAGCTCTGGCCGCTGCCCAGTTCCACCATGGTCTCGGCGCGGCGGGTGGTCAGGGCCGGAATCTGCAGGGTGCCGCCGGCCAGCGGCACGGTGATCGCGCCGGTGGTGGTGAGCTGGCTGACCTCCGGCGCCACGTGCAGGCTGATCCGGTCGCCGACGATGGTCGGGGTGAACGCCAGGGCGATACCGAACGGCTTGAACTCGATGATGATGCGGTCGGTGCCCTGGGGCACCATGATCGGGAACTCGCCGCCGGCCAGGAAGCTGGCCGTCTCGCCCGACATGGCGGTCAGGTTGGGCTCGGCGAGCACAGTCACCAGGCCTTCCTCCTCCAGCGCGTCGAGCACCGCGCCGACGTTCCACGAGCCGGTCACGGCGTCGGCCACGGCGGTGTGCTCGGTCACGTTGACGGTGAACGGGTTGGTGGTGGCGAGGCCGAACGAGAAGGCGCCCAGGGTGCCGATCACGTCCCAGTTGATGCCGAGCTGCTTGTCGACGCCGCGCGTGATCTCGGCCACCCGGACCCGCAGGTTGACCTGGTTCGGCGCCGTCACCCGCAGCCGGTTGATGACCATCGGCTCCTCGGTGGTGGTGGTGGTGACGCCGTCGGTGACCGCGGTCTTCTTGGTGCCGGCGTAGTGGCCGGTCAGGCGCTGCAGGTCCTCGGCGATCAGCGCCGTGGGCACCGTGCCGTTCAGCATGATGGCGTCGCCGACGCTGCTCACCGAGATGTCGAGACCGGGGTAGAGGTCGGAGATGGTCCGCCGCAGGTCCGACAGGTTGTGGTTGACCCGCACGTTCAGGTTGGCCAGCACCCGCTCCCGGCCGTCGACCGCGAACAGGGTGGTGTCGCCCGGCTTGCGGCCCATCAGATAGACCAGGCGCGGCGATTTCACCTGGATGTCGGCGATTTCCGGATCGGCCACGAAGACCGTCGCGGCGGGGGCCGGCAGGCGCACCAGACGCCCCTTGTTGAGGTCGAGCGCCACCTGATCCTCGGACACCGCCACCAGTTGGGGGTCGGCGGCCCGGGACGCGCCGGAGGGCCCGAGAGCCCCGGCCGCGGCGATCCCCAGGGCGATGGCGGCGGATGCGAGCGTCTTGGTCGTCCGGAACATGGTCATCCTCCCCTCCCCGCGTTCCTAGTGCAGCGATCCAAACGAAAGATTCGGGCGAAGGTCGACATTCGTTTGGTGAATCGCCGCACGAACAAATGCTTGACTGGGGCGCCGGGCCGACA
>JANQGL010000286.1 GCA_028277325.1 Magnetospira sp. | reverse complement strand
CCGCGAAACCGACGACGGATTCCGGATCGCCGAGGAGGACCTGAAACTGCGCGGGGCGGGCGAGGTGCTGGGCACCCGCCAGAGCGGCCTGCCCGACTTTCGCCTGGCCGATCTGGCGTCGCACGAGGACCTGCTGGCGATGGCGCGCGACGACGCCCGCCTGATCCTCGAACGCGATCCCGACCTGGCGGGACCGCGCGGCGCGGCGCTACGTGTCCTGCTTTACCTTTTCGAGCGCGACGCCGCCGTCCGGCTTCTTCGCTCCGGCTGAGTTGCGGGCCGTCCGGTGGGGTCCGGGCACCGGATGGCGGGACTTCAGGACCGGGGAGTGCTCCTTTTCGCGGAGAACCTCCAGATCCTCGTAGGTCTTCGCGGACACCATCGGCCGGGCCCGCGTCTCGGCCGGACGACGGTCGGGCGGCGTCACGATGCCGCCGGAAATGACCATCTTGATCGCTTCCTCCACCGTCATGTTGAGCCGAATAACGTCCTTGCGCGGCACGAACAGCAGGAAGCCGGAGGTCGGATTCGGCGTGGTCGGCAGGAAGATGTTGATGCATTCCTCCTCGGTCAGGTTCTGGACCTCGCCCTCGGTGCGCCCGGTGATGAAGGCGACGGCCCACAGGCCGCGCCGCGGATACTCGATCAGGACCGCCTCGCGGAAGGCCTGCGACTGCTGGGCGAGCACCGTCTCCAGGATCTGCTTGATCGCCCCGTAGACGGTGCGCACGACCGGCATCCGGGCAAGCAGGCTCTCGCTGAACTGGACCAGGATCCGCCCCAGATAGCCGGCCGTGAACGCCCCGACCAGGATCAGCCCGAGGATGACCAGGATCAGCCCGAGACCGGGCAGGCCGAACGGCAGATAGGTTTCCGGGTGGTAGGGCGCCGGGATCAGCTTGCCGACCCTGTCGTCGACGAAGTTGATCAGAAGGTAGGCCAGGTAGATGGTGATGGAGATGGGGGCCGTCACCAGCACCCCGGCGAAAAAGTAGGCGCGCAGGCGCTTGCTGAACCCGATCCGCATGCCCTTGTTTCCGGCGGAGCTGCGGCGCGGGGAGGCTCTTTTTTTCGAGTTGGCCATGACCGTTCCTTGGGGACGAGATGATCACAGATTTGGTCGGTTCGGCGGCGGCGTCAACGGCGGGCGGCAACCGAGGCAGGAGTCGAGGCGCCGGACCCGGTCAGTCCCGATCCAGGTTCTGCTCCGTTAGATTACGGATATTGCGTACGAAAATTCCCATCAGGGCGCGGATGAACGGGTCCGCGCCGGCCATTTTTTCGGTGAATTTTCGGCGTGAAATGATAATCAGCGTGGTGGTGCCGACCGACCGCGCGGTGGCCATGCGCGGCTTGTCGTCGATCAGCGCCATCTCGCCGAACACGCCGCCCCGGCCCACGCGGCCGAGCAGGACCTCCTTCGCGCCGCGCGTCTTGAGGATATCCACCCCGCCCTCCTGAACGATATAGGCGCGGTCTCCTCGGTCGCCCTCCTTGAAAACCCTGTCGCCGTCGTAGACCACGCGTCGTTCGAGGATTTCGTCGATCATCGCCCAATGCTCTCGCGGTTGCGGTCGTTTATCCCTATTCTACATCACATTGTCGCGAGTCGATAATCGTTCGACGGCCGCGCGCACCGACCGGAAACGCCATGTCCGACCCCTCCTCCGCCCGCCGCCCCGTGGTCGCCGTCGGCGCCGTGGTGTGGAGCCATGGCCGGGTCTTGCTGATCCGTCGCGGGCAGGCGCCCGAGGGCGGTACCTGGACCCTGCCCGGCGGCCGCCAGGAGTTCGGCGAGACGGTGCGCGCCGCGGTCTGCCGGGAGGTCGCGGAGGAAACCGGCATCGAGATCGACCTTCTGGGGCTGCTGGACGTGGTCGACCTGGTGGCCGGCGGCAGTCATTTCACGGTGATCGAGATGGCGGCCCGTCATCGGGCCGGCATCGCGCGGGCCGGCAGCGACGCCGCCGATTGCGCTTGGGTGCCGCCGGACGACCTGGACGGCTACCGCCTTACCGGGCCGGTCCGGCGGCTCATCGAGGCCAGCCTGGCGCGCCGCGATCATGTGTCCGGCTTGAACGGCGGCTGAAGCCCGCGCACGTAGCCGGCGATCCGCTCGGCCGGCAGCGGCGGACTGAAGTAGAACCCCTGGATCTCGTGACACTGGTATTCCTTGAGGATGCGCAACTGTTCGCCGTCCTCCACCCCTTCCGCGACCACGCGCCGCCGCAGACTCTGCCCCATGGTGATGATGGTGCGGATGATTTCGGCGTCGTCCTGGTCGGTGGCGATGTCGGCGACGAACGAGCGGTCGATCTTGATGACGTCGATGGGGAACCGCTTCAGGTAGCTCAGGGACGAATAGCCGGTGCCGAAATCGTCCATGGCAATCGTCAGGCCGCGGTCATGCAGCGCACCGAGAACCCGGATGACCTGCGCGTGCTCGGACATCAGCATGCTCTCGGTGATTTCGATCTGCAGGGCGTCCGGTCCCACGCCGGCCTCGGCGAGAACCGAATCGACCAGCCCGACCAGGGCGTCGTCGCGCAACTGCCGCGCCGACAGGTTGACGGCCACCGGGATCGCCGGCAACCCCTGCGCCTGCCAATGCACGAACTGCCGGCAGGCCTCGCGCATCGCCCACACGCCCGCGTCCATCACCAGGCCGCTTTCCTCCAGCACCGGAATGAAACGGCCCGGCGAGATCATTCCGAGGTCCGGATGCCGCCAACGCATCAGGGCCTCGACGCCGGTAATCCAGTTTTCCCGCAGACCCATCTTGGGCTGGTAATGAAGCATCAGCTCGCCGCGTTCCAGGGCCATCGACAGGCCGGTCTTGAGGAACAGGCGTTCCTTGACCTCGCCGTTCATGTCGGCGGTGAAGTACTGGAAGTTGGACTTGCCCTTGTCCTTTGCCCGGTACATGGCGGAATCGGCATTGCGCAACAGGTCCAGGACGTTCTCCGCATCGTCCGGAAACGTGGTGATGCCCACGCTGGCCGAGACGAAGGCTTCCTCGCCGCCAAGCGCGAACGGCTTCGACACCGCATCGATGATCCGCTGGGCGACGACCGGCGCGTGGCGTTCGTCGGCGAAGTCGGACAACACCACCGCGAACTCGTCGCCCCCCAGGCGCGCCACCGTGTCGCTGCCGCGCACACAGTCGATCAGCCGGCGCGCCGCCTCGCACAGGAGCTTGTCGCCGGTATCGTGGCCCAGGGTGTCGTTGACCAGCTTGAATCCGTCGAGGTCGACCAGCATCAAGACCACTTTCGCGGAGCGCCGGCGGGCCAGCATCATGGACTGCTCCAGCCGGTCGCGCAGCAGGGTCCGGTTGGGCAGTCCGGTGAGCGCGTCGTAGTTGGCCTGATAGTGGATCCGTTCCTCGTCTTCCTTGCGGCGGGTGATGTCGGCCACCAGGATGGCATAGCGCTCGATGGCGTGCTCGGAATCCCGGATCGCCGTGATCGACAGGTGGAGCGCGCACCGTTCGCCCCCGGCGCGGGAGGTCCAGAGCTCACCTTCCCATTGCGATTTTTCCTGGATGTCACGCTGCATGTGGCCGAACAAATCGCGATCGCGCGCCATCACGCCGAGAAACTCGGGCTTGAATCCGATCACATCCTCGGAGGCCTGTCCGGCGATCCGGCTGTAGGCCCGGTTGGTGCTGGTGACCACGAACGACGGATCGGTCAACAGGACGCCCTCGTTGGTCGCGTCCAGGGCCTGGGCGGCGAACCGGAGGTTCTCCTCCACCTGCTGGCGGGAGGCGATCTCGCGGGCCAGCTCGCGGGTTCGCGTCTCGATCGTGCGCTGGTAGTCCTCATGCGTGCGGGCGATGGCGTCCTCGGCGTTCAGGCGCCAGGAAATGTCCCGCGCGACAAGGGTCACCTGAACCGCGTCCGTTCGGTCCCCGGTCATCGGCCGGTGGGGGACCACTTCGATTTCGACATCCAGCGGCATTTCGCCGCCGGTGGACAGACGCAACGGCATCGGTGCCAGGGCGTCGATCAAAGGCTGGAGGCTTTCGGTGACCATCATCTGGTCGTCGGGATGCACGAGGTCAACGAACATCCGTCCGATCAGTCGATCCGCGGACTCGCGACCGAAAGCGCGAACGGCACCGGCGTTCGCATAGGAGATCACGCCGTCGCGGCAGAAAAATATCAAGTCACGCGCAAGTTCAACCAGGTTTTGTGCCCATGGATGACTGCGTTCGTTCATAGTGAAGATCCACTCCGCGACCATCGGCGATTCCGTAACAGGTTCGGAATCCCATGAATGTCTGGGTTTATCCCATGGCCGGGGTGGCAATATCCAGCAAAAATAAAAGAAGCGTTGCAGGGGGACTCCCCAACGCCCAGCTTGACGACCCCGCGGCGGCACGTTCCACCCGCCGATCCTCGTGGGGGAGTCGCCCCTTTCCACCCGAAAGGCCCGCCGTCGGCATGCTTGGCTCTGCCATGGCAAGCCGATCGCCGGCGCGGGGGTCCCGGTGATCGCGGTCCGGACGCTGCGGGGACGCTCCAACCGTGCGCGACAACGGCCCGGGAAGGCGGCCGGGTCAGTCGCCCGCCGCGAGCTTGCCGCGCAGTTCCCCGAGCAGGAACCAGAAGAACTCCTCGCCTGGATAGCCGGTGATCCGCCCCACCTCGCGGCCGTCGTCGCCGACAACCACGAAGGTCGGCGCGAACTGGATCGGTTCCTTCAGATCGCGCAGGTCGGCCGGTCGCTCGCCGTGGATGTCGACCCGCCGCAGCGGCAGCGCCCGGGCTTCGTCGGTCTTGTGATAGATGGCTCCGATCGCCTGTTCCCAGGTCGCGCACCAGGGGCAGCCCCGTTCATGGAACACCACCAGTTCCGCCGCCCTGGCCGAGGTCGCGCACGAAAACAGCGCGATCCCCAGACCGAACAGCCGGGCGATCGCGCCGCGTTTCGTCACGTCGTCGGATGCCTTCGTCAGGCGGCGGTTTTCTTGATCTCGAAGGTGTACACGCCGTCGTTGTCGGCGCTGCTCAGCAGTTCGTTGCCGGTCGACCGGCAGAAGGCCTCGAAGTCCTTCACCGATCCCGGATCGGTCGACATCACGCGCAGCACCTCGCCGTTCGGCAGGTCCTTGATCGCCTTTTTGGCCTTGAGGATCGGCAGCGGGCAGTTCAGACCCTTGGCATCCAGTTCAACGGTCATCGGTTTCCTTCCTTTCTCCTGTCGCGGGAACCGGTGTTCCCGGACCCGTTGGTTCCATCGCGGCCTCCCGGGCCGCTTGAATTCGAAGCGTTCGGCGGGCAACTCTAGCCCCCTCGGGCGGGTCCCGCAACACCGCCGAATGCCGATCGTCCGAAGACGCGGCTAAAGCCGTTTCTCCAGGGTGAAGGCGCCCCGCAGGCCCAGAAGCTGGTGGCCGACGGCATCGTCCCGCGGGTAGAACTCGTCCAGCTTGGCGGCCACGTCCGGATCCAACGTCGATCCGTGGCAGTCCAGGCACAGGCTGGCGACCGGAATCGCCTTGACGAACCGGAACGCGCGTCCCTGCGGCGTCTCGATCACGTCGGCCACCACCATGCCGTCCGGATCCGCCCCCATTTCGAGATCGGCGCTGAACCGTTCCATGGCCTGGCGCTCGAACGCGTCCGGGGCGTTGTCGCGGTTGCGGATCTGGAGGCTGGTCCGGCTGACCCGCCAGCCGTGGCGGGCCTCCAGCTGCCGGGCGATCTCCGGCGCCTTTCTGTTGCAGACCTCGATCGCCCGGGCCGCCCCGCCTTCGCGCAGCCCGGCCTTCAGCTCCGTTTTCAGGAGTCCCGCGAATTCCATGATGATTCCCTTGGCCTCCGCCCGCAAGGCGGTCAGGTCCTCGGCCCCGGCGGTGGGGGAACAAACGAACGCCGCCGCGAATGCGGCAGCGGCAATCAGGGTGCTCTTGGACATGGTTTGACGTGTTCTCCTCGTCGTTGCGGGCCGCCGACGCCGCCGCGCCCGCACGCCCGGACCAGTGTGGTGGAGTCGAAGTTCGCGGCAGTGTTCGGGGCCGACCCCATGGCGAACGTCGACTCCGAAACCACACGAGACCCAACAAGGTTGCCTCGCCTCCTCATCGACTCCGAAGGTCGAAATCGCCCGCCCCGTCATGCAACGAACTTCTGAATCAAGACACTAGCGCGTTCCGCTCACCGGTCAGATGAACAGGTTGATGTCGGAATCGGTGGCGACCTCGACCCAGGTCGCCGCCCCGGCGAATTCCAGGCCGTCGATGAGCTGGTCCTGCTTGAGCTCGAACAGATCGACCGTCATCTGGCAGGCGATCATCCGGCACTCCAGGTCCTGGGTCGCCTCGCGCAGGTCCTCGAGCGACGCCACCCCCTTCTTCTTCATCAGGTTCTTCATCATCGCCGAGGCCATCCCGTCGACCCCGGGCAACATCGACACCACGTTCGGCATCGCCATGTGCATGCCGCCCATGGGCATTTCCATGGCCGGATTGCCGAGCGTCGAGATCTTCAAGTGGCCGATGTCCTTCTTGAGAAGCTGCAACCCGTAGAAGGTGAAAAACAACGTCACCCCGACGCCCAGGCTGGCCGCCGTGGTGGCCAGGATGAACGGCGGGTAGGCCCAGTCGAGGGTCCCCTTGGTGACGATGATGCTCATCTTCTTGCCGTCGGTATTGCTCATGCGCTCTCTCCCTAACCATTTGATTTATAAGACGCGAAACCCAACCTGCGAGACAGGAAGATTAGTTTAGTGTTTCCTAATTAAATGCACTCTAATGGATTTGGCGGTGTTGTGGTAGGGTTTTTGTTCATGGCGCCGAAGCCATCTTCGAGAGGCGTTCGATGGTCGATGTTTCCCCCGCCCTCTGGGTGTCGGCAGGCGGTTTCGCGGTCGGGACGGTGTTCGGCGCGACCGCGCGCGCGACCAGTTTCTGCACCATGGGCGCGATCTCCGATGCCATCCTGATCGGCGACCGGCGGCGCCTTCGGTCCTGGCTGCTCGCCATCGCGGTGGCGGTCCTGGGTACCCAGGCCATGGGCGGGGCGGGACTGATCGACCTGCAGCGCGCGGTCTACCTGTCGCCCAGCCTGGGCTGGCCGGGCGCGGTGGTGGGCGGCTTGATGTTCGGGTTCGGCATGACCTTGACCGGCGGCTGCGCCAGCCGCTGCCTGGTCCGCGCCGCGACCGGCAACCTGAAGGCGGCGGTGGTGCTGATCGTCATGGGCATGGCCGCCTATGCCACCCTCAACGGGGTGACCGCCCTGCCCCGGGTCCATCTGATCGAGGCCGCCAACACGGATCTTGCCGCGCTCGGCATCCCCGCGCAGGGCCTCCCCGACCTCCTGAAGGCAGGGCTCGGGGCCGACCCGGCGGTGACCGGACCCGCGGCGGGTGCCGCGATTGCCGGCGGCCTCCTGGCCTACTGCCTGAGCGACCGCCGGTTCCGGACCTCCCGCGGGCCGCTTCTCGGCGGGCTGGTCATCGGTCTCCTGATCCCCGCCGGATGGTGGACCACCGGCGTGCTGGGCCACGATGAATTCGATCCGCAACCGCTCGGGTCGTTGACCTTCGTGGCCCCGGTCGGTGACAGCCTGCAATACCTGATGACGTTCACCGGGGCGTCGCTGGACTTCGGGATCGCCACCGTTGGCGGCGTGGTGGCCGGCGCTTTCCTGGCCGGCCTGGCGCGGCGACGCCTGCGCATCGAGACCTTCACCCGGCGCGGCGACATGGCGGGCCACCTGGCCGGCGCCCTGTGCATGGGGGTCGGCGGAGTCGTCGCGCTCGGCTGCACCGTCGGTCAGGGGATCACCGGGGTCTCGACCCTGTCCGCCGGATCGTTCCTTGCCCTCGGCGCGACCCTGCTCGGCGCGGTGATCGGGGTCAAGCGGCTGGAGCACGGCTCGCTCCGCGCCCTGATGGCATCGGCGAGGCCATCCCCGCCCGGTCGCGGCGCCTGAAGATCCACGCAAAAAAAACTTTGTAAAATACTCAGTTATACATGTCATCCCGTGGCGAGCATTACACGTACTACCCGCCTGTTAAAACATATGTGTTGATTGCCCACCGCTAAATTGGTAATTTCTTCCGAAGCGTGGAGTTGGCGCTCCAAGCCAAAAACGAAACGAAAACACATTCAGGGAGGTCCCATGCGTTCAAAGGCGATTACCTGCGCCCTTGTGGTCCTGGGGTTGGCCGGAGCGGCGGCATCCGACGCCCGTGCCGGCGATCTGGTCGAGTTCTTCGTGGTCGGCAACGGCATACCGGAGTACCTGTCCGGCCAGCCCGGGGATCCGGAGCGCGGCCGCGCCGTGGCCATCCAGCGCAAGAAGGGCAACTGCCTCGCCTGCCACAAGATGCCCATCCCGGACCAGCAGTACCATGGCGAGGTCGGACCGGACCTGGCCGGCGTCGGCAGCCGCATGCCCGAATCGGAGTTGCGGCTGCGGATCGTGAATCCGAAAATCGCCAATCCGGCGACGATGATGCCGGCATTTTACCGGGTCGATGGCCTGCACCGGGTCGGAAAGGCGTTCCAGGGCAAAACCATCCTGACCCCGCAGGAGGTGGAGGATGTGGTTGCGTACCTGAAAACGCTCACCGATGATACCTGATCGGACGGTCGCGGGTGAACGGCCGACCGGACGACCAACAGACCGAGATCACACAGACACGAGGAGAACACGAGGAATGTCCCATCAACGCAGCCAAACGCTGACGGTCAATCGGCGCGGCCTTCTCGGCGCGCTGGGCGGCGGTGTGCTGGTCGCGGCCGGCGCCGGCCTCGCCCCCCGCGCTGCCAAGGCGACCCCGGAGGATGCCGGCAAGTGGGTTGCCGAACTGACGGGCGGCAAGCCCCCGACCGACGACCCCCGGGTGGCCCTGGACCTGCCGCCGATCGCCGAGAACGGCAACACCGTCCCGGTCACCGTGACGGTCGACAGCCCGATGACCGACGGCGATTACGTCACCAAAATCCACGTGGTTGCCGAGGGCAACCCGAATCCGGGGCTGTGCACGTTCGAACTGACGCCGGCCTGCGGCAAGGCCGAGGTGTCGACCCGGATGCGCCTGGCGCGCACCCAGAACGTGGTCGCGGTGGCCGAGCTGAGCGACGGCACGGTGATTTCCGGCCGGAAGGAAGTGAAGGTCACCATCGGCGGCTGCGGCGGTTGACCGCCCGCGCCGCGAGCGTCGATGCGAAATCAATCCAAGGAGAATGAGCAATGGCTGCAAACCGGCCGCGCGTGAAAGTCCCGAAAACCGCCAAGAAAGGCGACGTTTTCCAAATCAAGACCCTGGTCACCCACGCCATGGAAACCGGCCTGCGCAAAGGCAAGGACGGCAACCCGATCCCGCGCGACATCGTGAACACCTTCACCTGCGCGTTCAACGGCAAGACCGTGTTCACCATGAAGCTCGAACCGGCGATTTCCGCCAACCCCTACATCGCGTTTTACCAGCAGGCGACGGAAAGCGGTGACTACACCTTCACCTGGACCGACGACGCCGGGGACTCGGTGTCGAAAACCGCGTCCATCCAGGTGAGTTGACGGGCCTCCGACCTCGGCGCGACGACAATAGAACATAAAACAGGGAGGACACACGCCATGAGGCATCTCGGGACGGCATTTCTGGGTCTGGCCGCGGCGGGGCTGCTCGCCGCGGCCGGTGCCGTCGCCCAAGACGGGAGCACCGCCTACGGCGACATCATGAACGACCCGCGGATCAAGGACCACATCGTCGGCGACAAGCACTCGGGGTTCGTCTACGCGACCCTCGCCACGCGCGACATGCAGGAGGACGACTTCGAGAACCCGGCCTTCACCTGGGTCAGCCTCGGGGAAGAGCTGTGGGACAAGCAGGACGGCGCCATGGGCAAGTCCTGCGCCGCGTGCCACGGCGCCCCGGAGTCCCTGCGCGGGGTGTCGGTGGTCTATCCGAAATACCGCGAAAGCACCGGCGGGATGGCGGCCCTGGAGCATATCGTCAACGAGTGCCGCACCGAGCGCATGGGCGCCGATCCCTGGAAATGGGAATCCGACCAGATGCTCGGCATGACCGCCTTCGTCAAGCTGCAGTCGCGCGGCATGCCGATCGACGTGTCGATCGACGGCCCGGCGCGGCCGTTCTTCGAGAGCGGGCGCGACTTCTTCTTCCAGCGGCGCGGGCAGCTGGACCTCGCCTGTAACATGTGTCACGAGGACCATCCCGGCGACATGATCCGGGCCGATCTCCTGAGCTACGGCATGGGCAACGGATTCCCGACCTACCGCCTGAAGTGGCAGAAGCTGGGCTCGCTGCACCGCCGCTTCGCCGGCTGCAACAAGAACATCCGGGCCCAGCCCTATGCCCGCGGCTCCGACGAATACACCAACCTGGAGCTGTTCGTGATGTGGCGGTCGAACGGTCTGCCGTCGGAAGCCCCGGCAGTCCGCCGCTAGTGCAGCGATCCAAACGAAAGATTCGGGCGAAGGTCGACATTCGTTTGGTGAATCGCTGCACAAACAAATGCTTGGCTAGGGCGCCGGGCGGTCCGGATCGATCCGATCCAACCTGGATTGGTCTAGAGTATTGAGATCGAGCAGCATTTTCCGATCACACTCGATCGCTCCTGTCAACGTGACCGGACACCGCGTTGGTGTTTCCGTCCCGCCCCGCTCTTGACCGAACAAACGAGGCCGCCATGCTCTCTCGTCGCGATTTCCTTCAGGTGACCGCCGCCGCCGCCGCCCTTGCCGGGCCCCTGGGCGGGATCGGCCGGGCGGCGCTCGGCGGCCGCCTGACCCAGGACGACCTGCTGCGGTTCGACCCCGTCGGGCAAGTGACCCTGCTCAACTTCACCGACATCCACGCCCAACTGGTGCCGCTGTGGTTCCGCGAGCCCTCGGTCAACCTGGGGGTCGGCGATGTGACCGGCCTGCCGCCGCATCTGACCGGACGCGACTTCCTGGCCCATTTCGGGCTCGCCGCCGGCACCCCGGAGGCCCACGCCTTCACCAGCCTGGATTTCGCCAACCTGGCCCGCGCCTACGGGCGGGTCGGCGGGCTCGCCCACATGGCGACCCTGGTCAGGGCGATCCGCGCCGAACGGCCGGGCAAGACCCTGCTGATCGACAACGGCGACACCTGGCAGGGCTCCTACACCGCCCTGAAGACGCGCGGCGCCGACATGGTGCGGGCGATGAACGCGCTCGGCGTCGACGCCATGACCGCGCACTGGGAGTTCACCCACGGCGAGGAACGGGTTCTCGAGCTGATCGACATGCTGGAGTTCCCGTTCCTGTGCGGCAACGTGGTCGACACCGATTTCGAGGAGCCGGTGTTCGAGAGCACCGCCTATTTCGAGCGCGGCGGCGTCAAGGTGGCGGTCATCGGCCAGGCCTTCCCCTACACCCCGGTCGCCAACCCGCGCCACATGATCCCCCGGTGGTCGTTCGGAATCCGGGACAACCTGGTCCAGGCGCATGTGGACGCCGCGCGCGCCGAGGGCGCCGACCTGGTGGTGGTGGCCAGCCACGACGGATTCGACGTCGACCGCAAGCTGGCCGGCCGGGTGTCCGGCATCGACGTGCTGTTGACCGGGCACACCCACGACGCCATGCCGGGGGTGGTCCGGGTCGGCGACACCCTGCTGGTGGCCGCCGGGTCGCATGGCAAGTTCCTGGCCCGCCTCGACCTGAAGGTGGAGAACAAACGGGTCGCCGACCATCGCTTCCGGCTGATCCCGGTGTTCTCCGACGCCATCGCCCCGGACCCGGAGATGGCCCGCCTGGTGGACGGGATCCGCGCCCCCTATGCCAGCGAAATCAACACGGTGCTGGGTCGAACGGAGTCCCTGCTTTATCGGCGCGGCAACTTCAACGGCAGCTTCGACGACCTGATCTGCCAGGCCATCCTGGAGCAGCGCGACTGCCAGATCGCCCTGTCGCCCGGCTTCCGCTGGGGCTCCTCCCTGCTCCCCGGCGAGGACGTCCTGACGGAGCACGTCTACCATCAGACGGGAATTACGTATCCGGAATGTTACCGGAGCGAGATGACCGGCGCGGACCTGAAGGGCATTCTGGAGGACGTGGCCGACAACCTGTTCCATCCCGACCCCTACTACCAGCAGGGCGGCGACATGGTGCGGGTCGGCGGCCTCGGCTACCGCATCGACATCCGCAAGGACGTGGGTCGACGCATCTCCGACATGACCCTGCTGCCCACCGGCGAAGCGATCGACCCGTCCGGGACCTACGTGGTCGGCGGCTGGGCCTCGGTCAACGAGGGCACCGAGGGGCCGCCGATCTGGGACGTGGTGACCGACCACATCCGCCACAAGCAGGTGATCGACCTGCCGGAGAACCGGGAGATCAAGGTGGTCGGGGCATAGCAGGATGAGGAGACCCCATTGAAAAGCCTCATCCTGAGGTGCGAGCGCAGCGGGCCTCGAAGGGGGAGGTGGTCATTCCCGCGCAGGCGGGACTCCGGGCGACCGTGGCCGCGCGTCCGGACGGCTGTTTTCATGGCCTTCCCGGACCCCCGCCGGCGCGGGGGCGACGGGACGGGGGCGGACCCTTCAGGACCCCCGCCCTTCGGGGCCCCTCAGGACTCCCGCCTGCGGCGGCCAAGGGGAGGGACACCCTCCCCTTGGAACCCCTCCCGGGA
>JANQGL010000164.1 GCA_028277325.1 Magnetospira sp. | reverse complement strand
TTCGGATTCGATAAGGACACCAGGTAACCTCTTGAGTCTAGTGTGGTTCCGGAGTCGAAATTCGCCATGGACTCTGCCCCGAATACTATCGCGAACTTCGAATCCACCACACTGGGAAGGCACCTTCGCACCGGCATTCGACATACGGAGAGACTTCATGGCCGATACCGTCCGCGCGTCGCATATCCTGCTCATGTACAAGGGGTCGATGCGGTCGACCGCCACCCGCAGCAAGGACGAGGCCCTTGAGCAGATTGCGGCGCTGAAATCGGAGCTGGACGGCGGCGCCGACTTCGCCGATCTGGCGCGCACCCACTCCGACTGCCCGTCCGGGCGCGAGGGGGGCGACCTCGGTACGTTCGGTCCCGGGACCATGGTCAAAGCCTTCGAGGACGCGGCGTTCGGCCTCGACGTTGATGCGGTGAGCGAGGTGGTGGAAACCGATTTCGGCTATCACCTGATCCGCCGCACCGCCTGACCCGCCCAGAATGGACGAGGCGCGCCTGAAAACCCGCCTGTGGGTTCAGGCCTGCATTCGTAGTTGCCAGTCCCTGGGTCACATCGCCACCGTTCTGGACCGCGGCGACGAGGCGGCCGGGGCGGTCCTGATCAAGCTCGTTTTGCGCGACCGTCGGTGCCAGGTGCTCGCCCAGACCCGCACCGGGGACGGCCGTCGGGCCTGGATGCGCGGCTGCGGCGCCGACCCGGTCGCGGAGACCGAGGCCGACGACTACATTGCCCGACAAAGACGTTACGATCCCGATCTATGGGTGGTGGAGATCGAGTCGCCGGACGGCACGCACCCGCTGGGCGATCCCATCCTGTAGGGAGGCTCCGGACCCCGACTCGCCACCGCGAACGATCTCCGAAAAAAGGCGGGCTCTCTATCGTTTTTCCTTGAAATCCATAGGGTTAATGAATGGAATCGGTCAGCGGAGGTCGCGCACCCGGACCGCCTTGCCGTCCGATCGCGGCACCTCCCCGGGCCGCAGCACGACCGCCCGGCAGGTGACTCCGGCCATCGCCTTGAGGGACTTCTGAACCGTCCGCGCCAGGGGATCGTAGGCTTCGCGAGGGACGTCTGGCAGGGCCTCCACCTCGACGGTCAGGCTGTCCAGGCTGCCGGCCCGCCGCACCACGAGCTGGTAATGGGGGGCCAGGCCGTCCACGCCGAGCAGGAACGATTCCACCTGGCTGGGGAACAGGTTCACACCGCGAATGATCAACATATCGTCGTTGCGGCCCCGAATCCGTTTCAGCCGCAGGTGGGTGCGTCCGCAGGCGCAGGGTGCGTCGTCCAGGGCCGTGATGTCGCGGGTGCGATAGCGGATCATCGGCAGTGCCTGCTTGGCGAGCGTGGTGATGACCAGCTCCCCGGGTTCGCCCATCGGCAAGGGTTCGCCGCCGTCCGGGTCGATCACCTCGAACAGGAACGCATCCTCCCAGCCATGCGCGCCGTCGCGCACCTCCTGGCATTCCATGGCCACGCCGGGACCGATGATTTCCGACAGTCCGTAGGAGTCCACGGACCGCAGGCCGAGGCGCGCGTCCAGCGCGTCGCGCAGCGAATCGCTCCACGGCTCGCCGCCCAGCGGCGCCACCCGCAACGGCGCGTCGCGCAGGCGGCGTCCCTCCGCCTCCGCCACCTCGGCGATCCGCATCGCGTAGGAGGGCGTGGCGACCAGGACGTCGGCCCGCAGATCGTGCAACAGGCCGACCTGACGCTCGGTGGCGCCGCCGGACACCGGGGTCACCGTGCAGCCCAGGCGTTGCGCCCCGTCGTGGAACCCGAGCCCGCCGGTGAACAGGCCGTAGCCCAGGGCGTTGTGCACCAGGTCGCCCGGCCGCGCCCCGGCGCAGGCCAGCGACCGCGCCATCAGAGCGGCCCAGGTGTCCAGGTCGTCGCCGGTGTAGCCGACCACGGTCGGCTTGCCGGTGGTGCCCGACGAGGCGTGCAGGCGCCGCACCTGGTCGCGCGGCACCGCGAACAGTCCGAACGGATAATTGGCCCGCAGGTCGTCCTTGACCGTGAACGGAAACCGCCGCAGGTCGTCGAGGTCCCGCAGATCGTCGGGCGTGACTCCGGCCGCCGCGAACGCGGTCCGGTAATGGGGAACGTTGTCGTGGGCATGACGAAGCGTCCATTGGAGGCGGCGGCGCTGAAGCCGCCGAAGGTCGTCCCGCGACATGCGCTCGATCTCGGGCTGGAACATGAACCTGTCGCCGGTGTCGGTGGGCATGAACGTCCTCTCTTCGGGTAGGGTGGGGCGGCGGATTATTCCAGGATCGCCGGCCGGTTTCCAGCCCGCCGCGCAGGACGCCGCCGGACCGCTTTGCCTGCGGCACGCCATGCACTATGCTGGTGGGTATTCCGGAACTGGCCCAGGTATCCGACATCGTGCTGCGACTCCTCCAACAGTCCGAGCCGGTGACCCTTCCCCCGGCGCCCGTGCCGCCACCGCAAGCGGACAGTCGGTTTTGATGCCGTTGGCCACCACGGGGCTCGGTGTCGCGCTGACGGTCGTTGCCGCGGCAACCGCCGTGGCCGGGGGGCTGCCGGTCTGGATGCCGGTGGCGATCGCGGTGCTGGGCGGTGGCGCCACCCTGGCGATGCGTCGCCGCGCCGCGTCGGCGCCGACCCCACTCCCGGTGCCGGCTCCCCCGTCGTCGGCCTACGATCAGGAGATCGCCGAACAGACGCTGATCCTCGAACGCACGCACGTGGGTATTTTGCACGTCGTGAACCGCCGCGTGCGATGGGTCAACCGGACCCTCTGCGATTGGGTCGGACGCGCGCCCGAAGACCTTGTCGGGTGCGGTGTGGACTCCCTCTACGTGAATGCCGCCGAGTACGAACGGGTCCGCCGCAATGCGGTGCGGGAGTTCCGTCACGGCCGCGACTGTTTCGGGGAAACGGGCATTCGCGGCGCCGGCGGCCAGGAGCTGAGGGTGAAATACCGGGGCCGTCCGGCCGATCCCGACGACGTCTCGTTGGGCAGCATATGGGTGCTCGAGAACGTGCCGCGGTACCACAAGGCGGTGCAGGCGATCAACCTCTCCGAGAGCGTGTTCGAGAACGCCGACGAGGGCATCGTGCTGTGCGACCCCGAGCGCCGCATCGTTACCATCAACCGTTCCTACTGTAAAATGACCGGCTATCGGCCCGCCGACGCGGTCGGCAACCACATGGACGACCTGGGCTCGACCCGCGACGGCGACGCGTTTCGGCGTCGGATGTGGAAGTCGGTGCATGGCACCGGACGCTGGGAAGGGGAGTGTTGGGGCCAGCGCAAGACCGGCGAGCTGTTTCCGGCCTGGTGCACCGTGCTCGCGGTGCGCGACCATCGGCAGCGACTCGCCCACTACCTCATCATGATGCGCGATATCACGCGCCGGAAGGAGGACGAGGAGCAGATCCGCTTCCAGGCCTTCTACGACACCCTCACCGGCCTGCCGAATCGTCTCCTGTTCCAGAACCGGCTGCGCGACTCCCTGGCCACGGCGCTGCGCAACGAGTCGTCGCTCGCCCTCATGTACCTGGACCTGGATCGGTTCAAGGTCATCAACGACAGCCTCGGGCACGAAACGGGCGATGCGCTCCTGGTCATCATGAGCAAGCGGATCCTGGCCTGCTTTCCGGAAACCGCGACCCTGGCCCGGCAGGGGGGCGACGAGTTCCTGGCCATGGCTCCGGACCTGCAGTTGGAGGAGGCCCTGGTGATCGCCGAACGGGTCCGCGAGGCGGTGGCGAAGCCGCTCAGCCTGCCGGGATCCGATCACGAGGTGGTGGTCACGGCGAGCGTCGGCCTGGCGATGTTTCCGCGCGACGGCGCCGCGGTGGCCGACCTGATCCGCAGCGCCGATACCGCGGCGTCGCACGCCAAGGCCCTCAACCGGAACTGCATCCAGGTGTTCACCGACGAAATGAACGCGCTGGCGCAGGAGCGGCTGAAGCTGGAAAACCGTTTGCGCCGGGCCATTCAGGACGAGGATTTCGTTCTCTACTACCAGCCGAAGGTGGATCTGCGCAGCGGCCACATCAGCGGTGCCGAGGCGCTGCTGCGCTGGCCCGGCACCGGCGGCCTGGTGACCCCGGACAGGTTCATTCCGGTGGCCGAGGAAACCGGCATGATCGTCGGCCTCGGGGCGTGGGTCCTCCGCACCGCCTGCCGGCAGATGCGCAAATGGGCCCAGGACGGCCTGCTGCGTTTCGATGTCGCGGTGAACCTGTCGCCACGCCAGTTGCGCGAGGGGGATTTCGTGGCCACCGTGCGCGCCGTGATCGAGGAAACGGAAATCGATCCGCGACACCTTGAACTGGAAATCACCGAACAGGTCATCCTCGAGCAGATGGAGCAGGTCATACAAATCTTCAACGACTTGCGGGAGATGGGAATTCGCATCACGGTGGACGATTTCGGGACCGGGTATTCGTCGCTCAGCTATCTCAGGCACCTGCCTTTGGACGGGCTGAAGATCGACCGATCGTTCATCGCCGACATCGACGATACGGACAACGAATCGTTCCTGGCCGGCGCGGTGGTGGCGATCGGCCAGAGCCTGGGCTTGAAGGTCATCGCCGAAGGCGTCGAAACGGAGCGCCAATTGGCCTTCATGCGCCAGAACTGGTGTGACGAGATCCAGGGCTACTTCTTCAGCCGGCCGCTGCCGGCCGAGGAATTCGAGAAACTGATTCGGGAGGACCGCCGTCTGTGAGCGTCCGCGGCAAGCTTTCCGGTACCGAATTGACCGCGGCGTTGCGCGGGGTGGCGTTGCTGACCCTGGACGTGGACGGGGTGCTGACCGACGGCGGGCTGTACTACGCCGAGGACGGCAGCGAGCTGCGCCGCTTCAACGTGAAGGACGGCATGGGCATCAAGCGGCTGCGCGCGGTCGGCGTCGAGGTGGCGATCCTGACCGCCAGCACGACTCCGGCGATCCATCGCCGGGCCGAGCGGCTCGGCCTCGCCCACTGCTACCTGGGGGCCACCGACAAGCTGGCGGTCCTGGAAGCCCTGGCCGGCGACTTGGGGATCGGGTTGGCGCGGATCGCCCACATGGGCGACGACCTGAACGACCTGCCGATCCTGACCCGGGTCGGCTGCCCGCTGACGGTTGCCGACGCCGTTCCGGAGGTGGTCGACGCCGCCTGCTTCGTGACCCGGCGCGGCGGCGGGCAGGGGGCGGTGCGCGAGGTCTGCGACTTGACGGTGGCGGCCAGACGATCCGCTATGGTGGCTCCGATGAAAGGCGACCCGCTGTCGTGGCCGATGCCGCTTGCCGCCGCGTCCTATTTGCCGCGCCGGCCGGACACCGTATCGGTGATCTGGCGGGCCAGTTCGGCCTCCGCCTTCGAACCCGTGAAGGCGGTTTCGATGGCACGGGCGATCGGCTCCAGCAGCTTGAGGTCTTTCGGGGCGGGATTCTGCCAACTGGCATAGATGTCGTTGCTGACCTGGACGAGGCTGCCGCACAACTCGGCCACGTGGTCGTATTCGGTGTCGTCCAGGCGGCGCGCCGTGTCCTCGGCCACGTAGACCAGGTTTGACAGCTGCCGGCGGGTTTCGGTGTTGACGCGCAGGTCGCGGTAGGCCGGCAGGATCTGTTCCACCAGTTCCACCACTTTCAGGGCATGCCCTTCCACCTTGCGGTTGTTGATCTGGCGCAGGGTGGCGTCGATTTCAGCCTGGATCTGCGCCGCCGTCGCCTCGCCGGTCGCCTTGGCGCGCAGGCTGTTGGGAACCGAGATCGGCGCGATCTGGCCTTCCGGGGTTTCGGGCGGCGGGCGGTCCTTGGCGCGCCGGCGGTCCGGGCCGATGTAGTCGGAGGTCACCATGAACCCCTTGCGGTTCTTGATCAGCGCGCTGACCCGCTGGATGACCTGGGAGACCGAAATCGGCTTCACCAAAAGGTCGTCGGCGCCCGAGTTCACGACCTTGTGGACCAATTCGGCCGACGGCTGCCAGGTCATCATGACGACGCAGATAAAGGGGTTCTTTCCCAAATGGTTATGGCGAATATCGTAGACGAAGCCCGAGGAATCGCCTTCGGCGAACTCGGTCTCGCAGAACAGGAGGTCGGGGGGATGGCCGGACATCTGCTCGCGCGCCGCCTCCAGCGTGGTGCCGTATTCGATGTCGCGAAAGCCGGCATTGCGCAGGACGGTCAGAATGGTGCCGCGCAGATTCTGATCGGGGCTGGCCACGTAGACCGCGATCTCGTCAAGAGTGAGCCCCGCCATCTGGGAGCTACCCCGACAGGCGCACGGTGGCGGACGCCTGGGCGGCGATTCCCTCGCCACGCCCGGTGAAGCCGAGCTTCTCGGAGGTCGTGGCCTTGACGCTGACCCGATCCGCCGCCACGCCCAGGAGGGTCGCCAAGCGGTCGCGCATCGCGTCGCGATGCGGGCCGATTTTCGGGCGTTCGCAGATGATGGTCACGTCCACATGGGTGATCGCCCCGCCGCGCCGGGACACCAGGTCCGCCGCATGGCGCAGGAACACGTCGGACGGCGCGCCGCGCCATTTCTCGTCGGTCGGCGGGAAATGGCTGCCGATGTCGCCCTCCGCGATCGCCCCCAGCACCGCGTCGGTCAGGGCGTGCATCGCCACGTCGGCGTCGGAATGACCGTCGAGCCGCCGGTCATGGGGAATCTCCACGCCGCACAGGGTCACCCGGTCGCCCTCCACCAGGCGGTGCACGTCGAATCCGCTGCCGGTCCGGAACTCCGGCGTGCCGCCGCCCAGACCGCGCGCCGCCTTGTCCAGGTCCTCCTGTGTCGTCACCTTGACATTCTCCTCGCTCCCGGGCACCAGTGCCACGGCCGTCCCGGTCGTTTCGGCCACCGCCGCGTCGTCGGTGAGGTCGTCGCGGCCCATCGCGGCCCAATGCGCCGCCAATATTACACCAAAGTGGAATCCCTGGGGAGTCTGCGCGCGCCAGAGGCCGCGTCGGTCCACGGTGCCGGCGACGAGGCCGGCGGAATCGCCGCGCTTCAGGGTATCCGCCACCGGCACCGCGGGGATGGCGCCGGCCGCCCCGTCGAGCGCCGCGATCACCCGACCGATCAAGTCGGGTGACGGGAAGGGGCGGGCGGCGTCGTGGATCAGGACCCGATCGGGGGCCCGTTCGATCAAGGACTGCAACCCCAGGCGCACCGAATCCTGCCGGCTGGCGCCGCCGGGCACCGGATCGAGCAGCGGGAGCTCGGCGACCGCGTCGTCATAAAGGTCCCGGTCGTCGGGATGAATCACCGCCCGCACGGCATCGACCCCGGGATGCTCGGCGAACGCGCGCAAGGTGCGCCGCAACATCGGCTCCCCGGCCAAAAGCCGATATTGTTTCGGCACATCGCCGCCGAACCTGCGACCGCGCCCGGCACCCACCACCAGGGCCACGCATCCGCCCATGCCGCCCTCGCCAAGCCCTTGGAACGTCAAGGAGCAAGCTATCCCCCTTGTCAACGCGGACGCAAGAGCGTATCTCGGCGGAGACGCCCCCTGTGATCCCACGACGGTTTCGAGGCCATGAGCCACAACCTGATTCTTGCCTTCGTCGCGCTGCTGACCCTGGTCCCGGCGGGGATCGCCCTGTTTCATGGGCCGAGCACCCGCGGACATGCCTTCTGGGCCATCGCCGGCCTGGCGTTCCTCGGCCCGCTGGCCCAGGTGGTGGCGCAGTTGTCCGGCAACTGGTCGGGCGATTTCTCGACCACCCTGTGGGTGATCATCGCCTCGACCATGTGGGTGTTCCTTCTGTTGTCGGCCGCCACCCGCCAGGTCTGGCGGCTCCTGCCGCTGCTTGGCCCCTACATGCTGATGATGGGCGTTCTCGCCACCATGTGGCTGGGGCTCGCCGAGCAGCCGCTGTCGCCGGCCGCGCCGCGCCTCTGGGTGGTTTCCCACATCGCCGTTTCGGTGCTGACGTTCGCCTTGCTGACCATGGCGGCGCTGGCCGCGGTGGGGGCGTTCTTCCAGGAACGCGCCCTGAAGCGCAAGAAACCGACCCGCCTGACCCGGCAACTGCCTTCGGTCGCCGACTGCGAGCGCATCGAGGTGATGGCGTTGCTGGCCGGCGAGGCGATCCTGGCCCTGGGCCTCATCACCGGCATGGGAACCCTGTACGCGGAAACCGGCCGGTTGCTGGCCCTGGACCACAAGATCCTGCTGTCGTTCGCCGCCTTCGTGGTCATCGGCGGCCTGCTGGTGGCGCATTTCTGGATCGGCACCCGGGGCCGGCTGGCCGCCCGGCTGGTGCTCGAGGGCTACCTTCTCCTGGCTCTTGGATACCCTGGCGTGAAATTCGTCAGCGAAGTTCTGCTGGCTTGACGTTTCGCGGCAACTGCCTATTATGAAGGCAGCTTGGCTCCTATCTGCACATCTTATGCGCTGAAACGACCGTTTCGAACGGGGCAACGGGCATGGCTCTGCACATTGGACAGGTGACCGTCCAACCGCCGGTGGTTCTGGCACCGATGTCGGGGGTGACCGACCTGCCGTTTCGCCGTCTGGTCAAGCGATTCGGGGTCGGAATGGTGGTGTCCGAGATGATCGCCGGCGACGCCATGCTGCGCGGCAACCGCAAGACCCTGCGCATCGCCATGTTCGGCCCCGAGGAGCACCCGATCACCGTCCAGCTGGCCGGGCGCGACCCGTCGGTGATGGCCGAGGCGGCGCGCATGAACCGGGATCGCGGGGCCGACATCATCGACATCAACATGGGCTGTCCGGTCAAGAAGGTGGTCAAGGGGGACGCCGGCGCCGCCCTGATGCGCGACGAGGCCCTGGCGGGGCGGATCCTCGAGGCGGTGGTGGCGGCGGTCGACGTTCCGGTGACCCTCAAGATGCGGACCGGCTGGGACGCCGCGAGCCGCAACGCGGTGCGGCTGGCCCAAATCGCCGAATCCTGCGGCGTCGCGGCGGTGACCGTGCACGGCCGGACCCGGAACCAGTTCTATTCCGGTCAGGCCGATTGGACCTACATCGGCGAGGTGAAACGGGCGGTGTCGATCCCGGTGATCGGCAACGGCGACATCGTGACGGTGGACGACGCGGCACGGATGCGCGCGGTGGCGGGCGTGGATGGCGTGATGATCGGGCGCGGCTGCTACGGCCGCCCCTGGTTTCCGGCCCAGGTGGGGCGGTTCCTGGCCACCGGCCGGCGCGCACCCGACCCCGGACTCGACCTGCGGATGGCCGCGCTGCTGGATCATTTCGAGGCCATGCTCGACCATTACGGACGTGAATCGGGTGTCCGGGTGGCGCGCAAGCACATCGGCTGGTACAGCAAGGGCCTGCCCGGATCGGCCGAATTCCGATCCGACATCATGGGTCTCGCCGACGCGTCGGCGGTTCGCGACCGGGTGCGCCGCTTTTTCGGCGAGCTGGCGTCGCGCGAGGCGGCCTGATGGCGCCGGGCGGCCGCAGGGACGGGTTCGCGGAATCCGTGCTCAATGCGCTGGCCTCGACCGTGATCGTGGTCAACGCGGACAACCGCATCGAATACGTGAACGGGGCCGGCGAAAGCCTGTTTCGTAGCGGCCGCGACCACTTGAGGGGGCAGAGCCTGAGCACCTTCATTCCGGGCGACAATCCGCTGTTCCGCGCCCTCGATCAGGTGCGCGGCGGCAGCACCCGGGTCTCCGAATACGAGGTCGCCCTGGAATCGCCGCGCATCGGACGGCACCTGGTGAACCTCCACGCGGTGCCGCGCCAGGAAACCGAGGGCCACGTGGTGCTGACCCTGCACGAGCGCTCGATGGCCGACCAGCTCGACCGCCAGCTCGCCCAGCATCGGAGCGCCGTTCGCTCGGTGTCCGGCATGGCCTCGTTGCTCGCCCACGAGGTCAAGAATCCGCTGTCCGGGATCCGCGGCGCGGCGCAGTTGCTCGAGCTGGACGCCGATCCCGATGCGCGGCGCCTGTGCCGCCTGATCTGCGACGAAGCCGACCGCATCGTCGCCCTGGTCGACCAGATGGACGTGTTCTCGGAAAATCCGGCCCTGGAACGCCGCCCGATCAACGTCCACGAGGTGCTGGAGCGGGTGCGCGAGGTGTCGGCCAACGGCTTCGCGCGCCACGTCCGCTTCGTCGAGGCCTACGATCCGTCGCTGCCCCCGTTGTACGGGCATTTCGACAGCCTCGTGCAGGCGCTTTTGAACCTGGCCAAGAACGCCGCCGAGGCGGTGCCGGAGGAGGGCGGCAAGATCATCCTCAAGACGGCCTACCGGCACGGGGTGCGGCTGGCCCTGCCGAGCCGCCGCAAGCACGTGCACATGCCGCTGATGATCAGCGTGCAGGACAACGGGCCGGGGATTCCGGAGGATATCCAGGCGCACCTGTTCGAGGCCTTCGTGACCTCGAAGCCGAAAGGCACCGGGCTCGGCCTTGCCCTGGTCGCCAAGATCATCGACGACCACGGCGGGGTGGTCGAGTTCGACAGCCGGCCCGGGCGGACGACCTTTCGCATCATGCTGCCGATGGCGCCGGAGGACACCGCGCCGGCGCCGGCCGGACAGGAGGTCGCACAGTGATCGGAACGCCCACCATCCTGATCGCCGACGACGACGCGGCGATCCGCACGGTGTTGCAGCAGGCCCTGTCGCGCGCCGGCTACGACGTCCGGGTGACCGGCAACGCGGCGACCCTGTGGCAATGGGTGGCCGACGGCGAGGGGCACCTGGTGATCACCGACATCGTGATGCCGGACGAGAGCGGTCTCGACCTGATCCCGCGCATCCGCAAGGTGCGCCCGCACCTGCGGATCATCGCCATGAGCGCCCGCAACACGCTGCTCACCGCCGTCAAGGCAACCCAACGCGGCGCCTTCGAATACCTTCCCAAGCCGTTTGATTTGAATGAAATTCTGGCAGTGGTGCGGCGCGCCCTCGAAACCCCGGCGGACGACGGCGGGGCGGCCGGTTCGGGGGGCGAGGACGACGACGAGAAGCTGCCGCTGATCGGCCGCTCGCCGGCCATGCAGAACATCTACCGAACCCTGGCGCGGCTGATGAACACCGACCTGACGGTGATGATCGTCGGCGAGTCGGGGACCGGCAAGGAACTGGTGGCACGCGCCCTGCACGACTTCGGGCCGCGTCGCGACCGGCCGTTCGTGGCCATCAACATGGCGGCGATTCCGCGCGACCTGATCGAGAGCGAGCTGTTCGGGCACGAGAAGGGGGCCTTCACCGGTGCCGTGACGCGCGGCGTCGGCCGGTTCGAGCAGGCCTCCGGCGGCACCCTGTTCCTGGACGAGATCGGCGACATGCCGCTGGAGGCGCAGACCCGGCTTCTGCGGGTCCTCCAGGAAGGCGAGTACACCACGGTGGGCGGCCGGACGCCGATCCGGGCCGACGTCCGCATCGTCGCCGCGACCCACCGCGACCTCGGGCAGATGATTCGCCAGGGCCTGTTCCGGGAAGACCTGTACTACCGCCTCAACGTGGTGCCGATCCGCCTGCCGCCGCTGCGCGAACGGACCGAGGACATTCCGGAACTGGTGCGCCATTTCGTCACCCAGGTGGTCGGCGAGGGCCTGCCGTCCAAGGTGATCGATTCCGCCGCCATGGAACGCCTGGTGGCGCACCGCTGGCCCGGCAACGTGCGCGAACTGGAAAACCTGGTGCGCCGGCTGGCCGCCCTGTATTCGCAGGAGACCATCGGCGTGGAGGTGATCGAGGCCGAGCTGACCGGCGCCTCGGCGGCGCCGGTCGAGCCGGCGGCGCGCGATCCCGGCGGCGATGGCCTGGCGCAATCGGTGGAGCGCCACCTGCGGGACTACTTCGAGGTGCACGGCGAGGACCTGCCCAACCCGGGACTCTACGAGCGGGTGCTGCGCGAGGTCGAACGGCCGCTGATCCGCCTGACCCTGGACGCGACGCGCGGCAACCAGATCAGGGCGGCGCACGTGCTCGGCCTCAACCGCAACACCCTGCGCAAGAAGATCAAGCTGCTCGACATCCCGGTGGTCCGGGGCGGCGGCTGACATGAAGCGCCGCCGCCAGTGGCGCCGCTTCCTCGCCTGGACGCGGCGCACCCGCCTCAACAAGGTGCTGACCGGCGGCCTGTTCGGTGCGGCGATTCTGGCGGTTTTGGCGACGTTTGCCACGATGTCCGGAAGTCCGGCCTTCTACGGGGCGGATTTCGGGGTGGTGGTGGGGCTGCTCTACGTGGACGCCGTCCTGCTGCTGCTGACCGGCCTGGTGCTGGCGCGGCCGCTGACCCGGGTCTGGATGGCGCGCCGGCGCGGCCGCGCCGGATCGCGGCTGCACATGCGACTGGTCATGACCTTCAGCCTGGCGGCGGTGCTGCCGGCCGTGGTGGTGGCGATCTTCGCGGGCGTGTTCCTCAACATCGGCATCCAGTCCTGGTTCGGCGAGCGGGTCGGCACGGTGGTCGAGAACTCGCGGGCCGTCGCCCAGGCCTACTTGCGGGAGCACCAGAAGGCGATCCGCGCCGACATCCTGGCGATGGCCAACGACATCAACCGCGAGGCCCCCTATCTGGCCGGCAATACGGCCCGGTTCAACCGCTTCCTGGAGGCCCAGGCGGCGCTCCGCGAGTTGACCGAGGCGGCGGTGATCGACGGATCCGGCGAGGTCCTGGCGCGCACCGCGTTGAGCCTGTCGCTGACCATGGAGGCGATCCCCCTCGAGGCGTTGCGTCAGGCGGCGCTGGGCGAGGTTCCGCTGTTGGAGGTGGAATCCGAGGACCGGGTGCGCGCGCTGGTCCAGCTGAACCGCTTCGTGGACACCTACCTGCTGGTCGGCCGGTTCGTCGATCCGGAGGTGCCGGCCTACATCGCCCGCACCGAGGGGGCCTATCGGGACTACAAGGACGTCGAGAAACGGCGCCGCAGCATGCAGGTCACCTTCGTGCTGGTGTTCTCGGTATTGGCGCTCCTGCTGCTCCTGGTGGCGATCCGGGTCGGCCTCGTTCTCGCATCGTCGCTGGCGCAGCCGATCAGCGGCCTGATCGGCGCCGCCGAACGGATCCGCCGCGGCGACCTGGCGGCGCGGGTGGAGGGCGCCACCACCGCCGACGAGATGGGGACCCTCGGCCGGGTGTTCAATCGCATGGCCGGACAGCTGGAAAGCCAGCAGCGCGGCCTGATCGAGGCCAACCGGGAGCTCGACGAACGGCACCGGTTCATCGAGACCGTTCTGACCGGGGTTTCGGCCGGGGTGATCGGCCTTGGCCCGGACGGCGTGATCCGCCTCGTCAACCGCTCGGCGGCGCGCCTGCTGGCGGTCGAGGAGGGCCAGGTGATCGGCCGCCCGCTGGCCGACCTGATCCCGGAGATCGGCGGCCTCCTGGCCCAGGCCCGACTGCGCCCGGAGCGCATGACGCAGTCCGAGGTCCGGATGTTCCCGGCCGGGCGGCGGCGCACCTTCCTGGTCCGCATCGTGGCCGAGACCCTGGATCACAGGGTGGTCGGCCACGTGGTCACGTTCGACGACATCACCGACCTTCAGAACGCCCAGCGGCAGGCCGCCTGGGCCGACGTGGCGCGCCGCATCGCGCACGAGATCAAGAACCCGCTGACCCCGATCCAGCTGTCCGCGGAACGCCTGAAGCGCAAGTACCTCAAGCAGATCGCGACCGATCCCGAGACGTTCACCGCGTGTACCGAGACCATCGTCCGGCAGGTCAGCGACATCGGGCGCATGGTCGACGAGTTCTCGTCGTTCGCCCGCATGCCGGAACCGGACATGAAGCCGGAGGACATGGGGCGTCTGGTGCGCGACGTCGTATTCATGGAGCGCAACCGCTCCGAGGGGATCCGGTTTGACCTGGCCCTTCCCGACCACCCGCTGCCGGTGCGCTGCGACCCCCGGCAGCTGCGCCAGGCCCTGATCAACGTGATCAAGAACGCCGTCGAGGCGGTCACCGAGCGACCGGCCGGCGGGATGCCGTGGATCGGGGTTTCCGTGGCCACGCGCCAGCACGGCGAGGCCGAGTCGCTGATCGGCATCGAGATCGCCGACAACGGGCCGGGCCTGCCGGTCGAGGGTCGGGACCGCCTGACCGAGCCCTATGTGACGACGCGCCCGAAAGGAACCGGGCTCGGGCTGGCGATCGTCCGCAAAATCATGGAAGATCATGGTGGCGAGCTTATACTTGGCGACCGGGCCGAAGGGGGGACTCGGGTGAGCCTTGTTTTCCGTGCCGTGCCGATCGGCGACTCCGCGCCGTCCGCGGAGTCCGGCGACGACGATCAAAAGGCGATGGACGCTGCGGTAAGGATGACCCTCGATGGCGCATGACATCCTGATCGTCGATGACGAGGCCGATATCCGCCTCCTGGTCGGCGGCCTGCTGGAGGACGAGGGCTACCAGACCCGCGAGGTGGCCGACAGCGACGGCGCCCTGGAGATGCTGCGGACGCGCGCCCCGGGGCTGGTTCTGCTCGACATCTGGCTGCAGGGCAGCCGCCTCGACGGGCTGGGCATCCTCAAGGAGATCAAGGCCCACGCGCCCGAGGTGCCGGTGGTGATGATGAGCGGCCACGGCACCATCGAGACGGCGGTCCAGGCGATCAAGGACGGCGCCTACGATTTCGTCGAGAAGCCGTTCCAGGCCGATCGGCTGTTGCTGGTGGTGCAGCGCGCCGTCGAGGCGGCGCGCCTGCGCGAGGAAAACGCCGAGTTGCGCCTGCGGGCCGGGCCGGAAAGCGAGGTGATCGGCAGTTCCGCCGCCATCTCCCAAATCCGCCACGCGATCGAGAAGGTGGCGCCGACCAACAGCCGGGTGCTGATCACCGGACCGGCCGGGTCGGGCAAGGAGGTGGCGGCACGCCTGCTGCACATGCGGTCGCGGCGCGCCGGGGGGCCGTTCGTGGTGGTCAACTGCGCCACCATGGAACCGGACCGGGTGGAATCGGTGCTGTTCGGCCTGGAAGAGGCGGGAGCCCTGCAACCGGGCACCTTCGAGCGGGCCGACGGCGGCACCATGATGCTCGACGAGGTGGCGGACATGCCCCTGGAAACGCAGGGCAAGATCGTCCGTATCCTGCAGGAGCAGAAATTCCACCGGTTGGGCGGGAACCGCCGGGTCGAGGTGGACGTGCGGGTCATCGCCTCGTCGACCCGCGACTTGTCGCAGGCGATCGCCGACGGCCGGTTCCGCGAGGACCTGTTCTACCGCCTGTCGGTGGTGCCGATCGAGATGCCGGCGCTCCACAAGCGGCGCGAGGACATCCCGGCCCTGGCGCGGCATTTCCTGGACCGCGCCGCCGTCTCCACCGGCCAGCCCCTGCGCGTGCTGGGCGACGACGCGGTGGCGGCGCTGCAGGCCCACGACTGGCCGGGCAACGTGCGCGAACTGCGCAACACCATCGAGCGCCTGCTCATCATGGCGCCCGGCGACGCGTCGGAGCCGATCCGCGCCGACGCCCTGCCGTCGGAGATCGGCTCCTCGGCCGGGGCGGCGTTGGGCTGGGACAAGGGCGGGGAAATCATGGCGCTGCCCCTGCGCGAGGCGCGCGAGCTGTTCGAGCGGCAATACCTGATGGCGCAGGTGGATCGGTTCGGCGGCAATATCTCGCGCACCGCGAGCTTCGTGGGCATGGAACGCTCGGCCCTGCACCGCAAGCTGAAGTCGCTGGGCATCCAGGGCGAGGAGAAAGCCCGCAAGACCGACGCCAAATAGGGCTACGGGGGAAAACGCTAGGGCCTGTAGACAATCATCTTGGGAGCCTCGGTTCGTGCGAAATCGGCCCGGCTCCGGGAGTTAGGACGAAGGACATGCCGAGCATATTCGAGGACGAACGACGCCGAGCCGGACCGATTGCGCCGAATCC